>DBEYOB010000045.1:0-8242 GCA_048173955.1 Coriobacteriales bacterium | reverse complement strand
GTCCGAGACGGCCCCCGCGCGCCGGACGCCGGGGGCGGGGGAACCGGCCGGCGCGTCGGCCGGTCGGGAGCCGGCCGCGGGGCGCACCCCGCGCCGCATACGGGAGACCAACGAGGAGGGACGGATGCGATGAGCGTCGTTGCGATTGCGGCGGGAGGGACCGCCGGCCACATCAACCCCGCCCTCGCGCTTGCCGAGGAGCTGCGCGACCGGGGGCACGAGGTGAGGTTCTATGGGACGGTCCGCGGCATGGAGGCAGACCTGGTGCCGCGCGACGGCTTTCCCTTCGAGGGGCTCGACGTGTCGGGCTTCGACCGTTCGCGTCCCTGGACCGCGGTGACGGCCCTCGTGAAGATGAGGGCGGCCCGCCGGCGCGTGCTCGCGGAGTTCGCGGAGAAGGGGCGGCCCGACGCCGCCGTGGGCTTCGGCGCCTACGTCGCGTTCCCCCTCGCCGACGCGGCCGCGCGGGCCGGGGTGCCGCTCGTGCTCCACGAGCAGAACTCGGTGCCGGGCATGGCGAACAAGGCGCTGGCGCGCAAGGCCGCCGTCCTCGCGCTGACCTACCCCGCCTCGCGCGCGGCGTTCGACGGGAGGCTGGGGGCTTCGACCGAGGTGGTCGTCTGCGGCAACCCGGTCCGCCGCAGCGTGCTCGCCCCGCGCCGCGACGAGGCGCGCGCAGCGCTCGGGCTGCCCGCCGACGCCACCGTGCTGCTCGTCTTCGGCGGAAGCCTGGGCGCGCAGCACATCAACCGCACGGTCGTGCGGCTCAAAGACGAGCTCATGGCGCGCGACGGCCTGTACGTGCTGCACGCCGCCGGCAAGCGCGACTACGACGAGACGCTGGCCTCCCTGCGCCTCTCGGGTGACGAGGCGGGGCGCTGGCGCGTGATGCCCTACATCGACGACATGGGGTCGTGCCTCGCCGCCGCCGACGCCGTGCTCTCGCGCGCCGGGGCGAGCTCGGTGGCCGAGATCGCCGCGCGCTGCGTCCCCAGCCTGCTGGTCCCCTATCCCTACGCGACCGAGAACCACCAGGCGACCAACGCGGCCTACCTCGTCGAGGCCGGCGGGGCCAAGGTCGTCGACGACGGCGAGCTCGACGGGGGCGCGTTCGACGCCGCGCTGCTCGGCGTGCTCGACGACGCTGCGCTGCGCGACCGCATGCGCCGCGGCCTCGAGGGGCTCGGCGGCGCCGGCGCGGCGGGGCGTCTGGCAGATGCTGTGGAACGTGCGGCGCTCCGGCGATGAGGCCGCCCGGCCCCCGCATTGCGGGTAAGATTGGTGTCGAACAAACCGACGTTTACGGGAAGGGGACCTTCCAGACCATGGGACACGACAGCGAGCGGGACGCCTTCCGGCGCGTCCACTTCATTGGCATCGGCGGCGCGGGCATGAGCGGCATCGCCCTCGTGCTCCATCAGCGCGGCTACGTCGTCACCGGCTCCGACCTCAAGGCGTCGCGCTACACGCGTTCGCTGGTGCGCGCGGGCATCGACGTCACGGTCGGCCACACCGCCTCGACCATCGACCGCGTCGAGCCCGACGTCGTCGTCATCTCGACCGCCATCCCCGAGTCCAACCCCGAGCTGAAGCGCGCCCGCGAGCTCGGCATCGAGGTCTGGCACCGCGCCAAGATGCTCTCGTACCTCTCGCGCGGCGCCGTGACGATCGCCTGCGCCGGCACGCACGGCAAGACGACCACCTCGTCGCTCGCCGCCACGATGCTCGTCGGCCTCGGCCAGAAGCCGACCTTCCTGATCGGCGGCATCATCGACGGCTATGAGACGAACGGCTACTCCGGCGAGGGCCCCTACTTCGTCGCCGAGGCCGACGAGAGCGACGGGTCGTTCCTCTTCCTCGATCCCAACATCGTCATCGTGACGAACATCGAGGCGGACCACCTCGACCACTACGGCTCGCTCGAGGAGATCGAGCAGACGTTCTGCAAGCTCATGGCGTCGGTCCCCGAGGACGGCTGCCTCATCGTGTGCGGCGAGGACCCGCACCTGCCCGAACTCGCCCGCTCGTGCGGCCGGCGCGTCGTGACCTACGGCTTCGGCCCGGACAACGACGCGGTCTGCACGCCCGAGCACACCGAGGGGACCAACGCGTTCTCCGTCCGCCTGCCCAGCGGGGCGTGCGAGCGGGTGCACCTCGACCACAACCCCGGCGACCACAACTGCCTCAACGCCACGGCGGTCCTCGTCTTGGCCGAGGTCCTCGGCCTGCCGACCGACGAGGCGGCCCGCTCCCTGTCGGCGTTCGGCGGGGTGCACCGCCGCTTCGAGCTGGTGGGCGAGGCCGGCGGGGTGCGCGTCGTCGACGACTACGGCCACCACCCCACCGAGATCGCCGCCACCCTCGCGGCGGCCGCGTCGCAGGGCTTCGGCAAGATCCACGTCGTCTTCCAGCCGCACCGCTACTCGCGCACCCAGACCCTGGCCGACCAGTTCGGCCCGGCGTTCGACGCCGCCGACGAGGTGCTGGTCATGGACGTGTTCTCCGCGGGCGAGACCCCGATTCCCGGGGTCACCGGCAAGACGGTCGTCAATTCCATCAAGGCGCACCGCCCCGACGCTGACGCCCACTACGTGCCCAACCGCCACGAGGTCGTCGCGCGCATCGCGGCGTCGGCCAAGCCGGGGGACATCGTGCTCACCATGGGGGCGGGCGACGTGACGATGCTCGGCCCGTCGATCGTCGAGGCGCTGGGCTCCTCCGGGCGCGACGCCTCCTAGCGGGCGCGGCGGGGACGGACGACCATGAGCGTGCAGGGCGCCTACACACAGCTCCTGGGCTGCATCCAGGGCACCATACTCGCATCCGAGCGCATGCAGCGCCACACGAGCTACCGCATAGGCGGACCGGCGGCCCTGTTCGTGACGTGCGACACCTACAGCAGCCTGCGCACGGTGGTCGACGTCCTGCGGGCCGAGGGCGTCCCCTGGGTCATCATGGGGCGCGGCAGCAACGTCCTCGTTTCGGACGAGGGCTACCGCGGCGCCGTCATCACGCTGGGCAAGGAGTTCCGGCGCTTCCTGTTCGACGACGAGCACCGCCTGCACGTGGGTGCGGGCGCCGTGCTCCAGCGCATCGTGACCGAGGCGTTCGACCGGGGGCTGTCCGGCCTCGAGTTCGCGGTCGGCATCCCGGGGACGGTCGGCGGCGCGGTCTCGATGAACGCCGGGACCGCCGAGCAGTGGATCGGGTCGGCCGTCGAGGAGGTCATGACGTTCCGTCCCGGCGTCGGGCTGGTGCGCTACGCGGGCCGCGACATCAGCTGGTTCTACCGCGGCAGCGACATCCCCCCGCGCGAGATTGTGCTCGAGGCGACGCTCCGCCTGAGGCCGGGGGACGAGGCGCTGGTGAAGCGCACGATGGAAGGCGTGCTCGAGCGGCGCAAGGAGACCCAGCCCCTCGAGATGCTCTCGTGCGGCAGCGTCTTCCGCAACCCGCCCGACGACAGCGCCGCCCGGCTCATCGAGTCGTGCGGCCTCAAGGGCTTCACGGTCGGCCGCGCGCAGGTCTCGCAGCGCCACGCCAACTTCATCGTCAACCTCGGAGGGGCCACAGCGGCCGAGGTGACCAAGGTCATCGTCCACGTGCTGAACAAAGTGAGGGAGCACCATGGCATCGAACTCAGACCGGAGGTCAAGTTCCTCGGCTTCCCGGCCTAGCAGGGATGCCCGGGGGCTCTACGACGGGATGCTCGAGGGATACGACGACCTCTCGTCGCGCCCCTCGGCGCGCCGCGTGAACGACCCGCGCAGGGGGTCGTACTACAAGCGCATGCGCCTGCTGGTGACCTGCGTGGTGATGCTGCTGCTCGCCCTCGTCGTCTACGTCGTGGTCGTCTACTCCCCGCTGTTCGAGATCGAGCGGATCACGGCCAACCCCACCGAGCATGTGACGAGCGACGCCATCAGCTCGCTGGCGGCCGTCCCGAGCGGCTCGACCCTGTTCAGCGTCGACGAGGCCGGCATAGCCGAGCGCCTGGCGGCAAACCCCTGGATCGCCTCGGTCAAGCTGACGAGGGACTTCCCCCACACGCTCGTGATCGAGGTGCAGGAGCGCACGGCCGCCGGCGTCGTGATGCTCGCGAACGGCAGCGAGGCGTGGCTCATCGCGTCCGACGGCTTCTGGCTCGAGCCGCTCTCGCTGCAGGCGGCGACTGCCGACAACGGCGTCGCGGCGCCGGCCGACCAGGCGCGCGAGCAGGCGGCGGCGCGCGGTCTCGTGTACATCTCGGAGATATCCGCGACCGTGAAGCCGGTGGGTGGGACGCAGTGCGCCGACGAGGGCATCATGGGCGTGCTGAGCTACCTCGAGGCGTTCGGCGACGAGCTGCGCGGGCAGATCGTCTCGGCGAAGGCGTCGTCGCGCGAGTCCGTCTCGGTGGTGCTCTCGAGCGGGATCGAGATCTCGCTGGGGGCCCCGACCGACATCGCCCTCAAGGAGCAGGTCGCCCTGGCGATGCTCTCGCAGTACGCGGGCCAGATAACCTATCTCAACGTCCGCGTGCCCACCGACCCGGTGTGGCGCGGTCTCGACGCCGCCGCCGCGGACACCACGGGGGAGACGGCGGCCGACTCCACCCCCATCGAGGAGGATCCCGCCGCCGATGCCGGGGGCACGTCGGCCGACGGGGCGGCAGCCGAGGGGGCCGCCGACCCCGCGACCGACGGGGCTGCGACCGACGGGGCTGCGAACGGGGAACCCGAGCAGACGGCGCCGACCGACGCGGCCACCGGCGCGTTCGTGGGCACCGACGAGGGTGGTCCCGGCGGTCTGCTCGACGAGGGCGGCTACTACGCCGACGACGGCGTCACCTGGATCTACGCCTACCACGACGCCAACGGCAACTGGATCAACGGCTACTACGACTCCGACGGGGCGTGGGTGCAGATCTCGTAGCCGTCGGGCGTTATGGGGTGTTTACGTCGAAACGGTGGGATGCGGGGCCACCTTCATTGACAGCTCGAAGGTCGTATGCGACCATATATCGATTAAGAAATTGGTTAACTCTCAAGTTGACCGTGAAAGTTTCTACGTCGGTTTCAACGTCCCCGCCTGTGTCTCTGTGACGGCACATCGGCCCAGGCAAACGACGATACACCAGTTGCGGAGGTCAAGGATGTACGGACAGGACGACGCCGGTTCCAACTACATGGCAGTCATCAAGGTTGTCGGCGTGGGCGGAGGCGGCTCGAACGCCGTCAACCGCATGATCGAGTCGGGCGTGCAGGGCGTCGAGTTCGTGACCGTGAACACCGACGCCCAGGCGCTGCTCGTCTCCGATGCGGACACGAAGGTGCACATCGGCACCGACCTCACCAAGGGCCTCGGCGCCGGCGCCAACCCCGAGATCGGCCAGTCCGCGGCCGAGGAGTCGCGCGACCAGATCAAGGCCGCGCTCGACGGGGCCGACATGGTCTTCATCACCGCCGGCGAGGGTGGCGGCACGGGCACGGGCGCCGCGCCCGTGGTGGCCGACATCGCCCGCAACGACGTGGGCGCGCTCACGGTCGGTGTCGTCACCAAGCCGTTCGTGTTCGAGGGCGCGGTGCGCCGCCGCAACGCCCTGTCGGGCATCGAGCGCCTCTCGGCCAACGTCGACACGCTCATCACCATCCCCAACGACCGCCTGCTCGACGTCGCCGACAAGAAGGTCTCGTTCCTCGACGCCTTCTCGATGGCCGACGAGGTGCTGCGCCAGGGCATCCAGGGCATCACCGACCTCATCACGGTCCCCGGCCTCATCAACCTCGACTTCGCCGACGTGCGCACGATCATGAGCAACGCCGGCACCGCCATGATGGGCATCGGCACCGGCACGGGCGACAACCGTGCGACCGACGCGGCCAACCAGGCCATCTCGAGCCCGCTGCTCGAGTCGTCCATCGACGGCGCCGATCGCGTGCTGCTCTCAATCGCCGGCGGCCCCGACCTGGGCCTGCACGAGGTGAGCGAGGCGGCGGGCATCGTCGCCAACGCCGTGAGCCCCGAGGTCAACCTCATCTTCGGCACGGTCATCGACGAGAACCTGGGCGACATGGTGCGCATCACCGTCATCGCCACCGGCTTCGGCGAGAACCGCGGTCAGCAGTCCAAGCTCGACCTCGGCGCGGACAGCAAGCGCCCGAGCTTCCTGAACAACGCCCCGAGCGGCAGCGCCGGCTCGCGCCCGTCGTCCGCCCCGCAGGGCGGCGCTTCGGACTTCGACATCCCCGACTTCCTCAAGCGCAGCAAGTTCTAAAGCGACGGAAGCAAGAGGAGAGCTCGTGACGTGCGGATTTCCCACAACGCCCGAGCGCATCGTTGTTGACGGCGTGGCCTTGGACACCGACCCCTCGACGGTCGCGTCCGGGGTCACGTTTTGTTTCACCGAGCGCACGGGAGGCGTTTCGACCGGCCCCTTCTCCAGTCTGAACCTGGGTTTCAAGGGGGGCGACGACCCGGACCGCGTCCGCGAGAACCGCAGGCGCGTGCTCGTTGCCATGGGGGCGGGCGACCTGCTCGCAGGCCTCGTCGTGCCCAACCAGGTCCACGGGGACACGGTCGCGGTCGTGCGCGACGGGGAGGACGAGCTGCCGGCCTGCATCGACGAGGGCGCCGACGCCGTGGTGTGCACGGCGCGCGACCGCGCGGTCATGCTGCTGTTCGCCGACTGCGCCCCGGTCGTCCTCGTCGCGCCGCGGGGTTTCGCGGTCGTGCATTCGGGCTGGCGGGGCACGCTTGCCGGCATCGCCGGGAAGGCGGCGGGCGTGTTGGCGCGCGAGGCGGGGTGCGATGCGGGGGAGCTTGCGGCCTACATCGGGCCGCACATATCGCGCGAGGCCTACGAGGTGTCGATGGAGCTGGCCGAGACGTTCGAGGGCCGGTTCGGCCCGACCGCGCGCTGTGGCGAGCGCCACCTCGACCTCGGCGCCTGCATCGCGGCGTCGCTCGGGGAGGCCGGTCTCGAGGCGTCGCGCATCGTCGATTCCGGGCTGTGCACGGCGTCGCTCACCGGCCGCTTCTTCTCCCATCGCGCGGAACACGGGAACACGGGGCGCCACGCCGCCGTCGCGTTCATGCGCGCGGAGGGCGGGACCGTAGGTGATCGCTTGCGGAAGGACGGTCGGTAGCCATGTCCATCGAGGTTGACGAGGCCTATCGCGAACTGCTCGAGGAGCGCCGGCTCCGCATCGCGGCGCTGGTCGACGAGGCGGCTCGCGCGTCGGGACGCACGTCGGCCGACGTGAGGGTCTGCGCGGTCAGCAAGACGGTCGACGTCGACGCCGTGCTCGCGGCCCGGCGCGTCGGCTGGACCGACTTCGCCGAGAACCGGCCGCAGGAGCTCGAGCGCAAGCTGTCCCTACTTGCCGACGAGCCGTCCATGGCAGGCGCCTCGTGGCACATGATCGGCAACCTGCAGGAGAACAAGATCAACCATGTGCTCTCCTGCGCGCCGGCGCTCGTGCACTCGATCGCGGGGCCGCGCCTCGCCGAGGCGGTCTCGAAGCGCGCAGCGGCGCGCGCTATGCGCCAGGCGGTCCTGCTCGAAGTGAACGTCTCGGGGGAGGAGAGCAAGTCGGGCATGACCCCCGACGGGCTGCGGGAGTCGTTCGCCTCCCTGTGCGCCCTGCCCGGCATCGAGGTGCGGGGGCTGATGACCATGGCCCCCCAGGGCGACCCCGACGCGGCCCGCGCGTGCTTCGCGGGGCTGGCCGCCCTGCGCTCCGAGCTTGCCGGCAGCTGCCCGGGTTCGGAGCACCTCCACGAGCTTTCGATGGGGATGAGCGAGGACTTTCAAGAGGCGGTGCGCCAAGGTGCTACGATTATCCGGTTGGGGCGCGTGGTGTTCGACCCTGCGTTTCCACTTGGGTAGAAGGTAGGCGAGAGGATACAGACGACGGCGGCACGCCGCTTCGCGCGGCTGCGCCCCGTTAGACGCGAGGTTGGACGTTCACCGGCGGAAGTGGTGAGACACGTGGGATTTCTCGACAGCGTACGATCGCATTTTAGGAACAACGACGAGGAGGAGTTCGAGCGGGCCTTTCACGAGGGGGTGTGGCCGGAGGGCATCGAGCCGATGACCAACACGGGCTCGTTTTTGCCCGCGACCTTCGATGTCGACCCCCTCGCCGACGCGAGCCTGCCGGGCAACGCGATGAACGCCGCTCGCAACGCCGCGGCCGGAGCCGCCGGCGACGGCGGGACGCCTGCGGGCGTCCCGGCGGAACCCGCCGCGGCGACGGAG
>DBEYOB010000044.1:0-9487 GCA_048173955.1 Coriobacteriales bacterium | reverse complement strand
ACCGTCCGCCGTGCCCCCGACGGCGTTTCCCCCGCGCCTTGTCGCCCGATTTTGCCGCCCAACCAATTATGGGGCGTGTCAGACGCCCCTGCCCTCCGTATGCTGAAGGTGTAAACGGCCGTACGCGATCGGCCCCCCGATGGGGCGAGCCGTTCGCGGACGGTTGCAGCCAGCGCGGGCGCAAGGGGATGTCCGGCGCACGGATGGCGCCGACATGCGGGAGCGTGTGCCGACGCCCGCGCACGACAGCAAGGAGGAGATCGTATGGCCACGTCATCGCGTCGCGAGTTTCTGAAGGGTGCGGGCGCCGCTGCCGGCGTCGCCGCCGCGGCCTCGGGCGCGACCGCCCTGACTGCCACCGCCGTCGCCGACGAAGGCATTGCCGGCGACTTCGCCCACGAGTGTGACGTCGTCGTGCTCGGTGCCGGCATCGGAGGCCTGGCCGCCGCCGTCGCGGCGGTCGAGGAAGGCGCGTCGGTCATTCTCGTCGAGGCGTCGGGGCACGTGGGCGGCACGAGCCGCTTCGCTGCCGGCGCGTTCGGCCCGCGTTTCGGCACCGCTTGGGAGGACACCTACGCCAAGGTCCCCCTGTCCGACCCGGAGCTGTCCGCCGTGGTGCTCGACGGCTGGGAGGAGACGCTCGCCTGGGTCCAGGGCCTCGGCCTGACCACCGAGCCTCTCGCCGAGGGCAGCTCGTACGTCTGGATGGGCGGTCGGCGTCCCGAGGAGCAGGGTTCCAAGTCCTACACCGACGAGTATCTCCAGCAGTTCGGCCAGGTCTTCGCCGACAAGGGCGGCACCACGCTGCTGTCGACCAAGGCGGTCGAGATCCTGACCGACGAAACCGGCACGCCGTGCGGCGTGAAGTGCACCGACGCCAACGGGCCGCTCTCCATCTCCGCCAAACAGGTCGTCGTCGCCACCGGCGGGTTCCAATGCAACAAGGAGATGATGGTGCGCTATCTGGGCCGCCATGCCGACATCGCCCAGGCGCAGTGCGTGCCCTACCTCGACGGCAGCGGCATCACGATGGCCCAGAACGTGGGCGCCAAGCTGTCGAAGGCCTTCGGGTCGTTCTACGGCCACCCCCAGCCCTGGCCCCAGTCGAGCTACTGCACCTACGACACGCCCGAGGCCTACGAGGCGGTCGAAAACGTCGACGACGTGCACCTTGCGTACTACGGCGCCACGGTTCACGCCATCCAGACGCTCGGCATCTACACGAACTGCGACGGCAAGCGCTTCGTCAACGAGAGCCTCACCTCGTCGCTCGTGAATCAGGAGATCATGCAGCAGTTCTACGCCCGCGCCTACCTGTTCTTCGACGAGGCGGCCCACCAGGTCATGGTGGAGACCCCCTACTGCAACGCGGCCGTCGTGGGCGGCGACCGCCTCGAGTGGCTGCGCGACCACGGGGCGACCATCGTGCAGGCCGACACGCTCGAGGAGCTGGCCGCCAAGGTGCAGGCCGAGACGGTGAGCGGCGACAAGTTCAACGCCAACGGGTTCCTCAAGACCGCTTCCGCATGGAACGAGGCGGTTGCCGCCGGAACCACCGCCGACCTCGACGTTCCGGTGAGTTCGGGCTACCCGCTGACCACGCCGCCGTTCTACTGCATCCCGGTCGTTGCCGGCGTCATGGCGACGTTCGGAGGCATCAAGATTGACACGAACTCTCAGGCGATCGGCTGGGACGACAAGCCCATCGCGGGACTGTGGGCCGTTCCTGGAGCTGCCGGCGGCATCATGGAGGGCGACTATTGGTGCGTCATGAGCGGCTACACGGTGTTCGGCCGCGTCGCCGGCGTCAACGCCGCCAAGGCCGCCCTGGGCGCATAGCGCTCTCTGGCCACCTGACTCCGTCTAGCGATTGCCCGCGCCGCCCGGTGCCGTTGCGCCGGGCGGCGTTCCGTCATCAGGCGCTTGCCAAGCCCCCGTCTTTGACGAGGTCATTGACGGCTTCAGGCGTCGTTTCGAAGATGGATGCGATTTTCTCGATGGGAAGCGCGCCGTCGCGCATCAGGCGCAGTATGGCATCCGCTCGCCCGCGTTCGGCGCCCTGTTCAAGCCCCCGCTCGAGGCCTCGATTAATCCCTTCTTCGATCCCTTGCTCGATCCCTTGCTCGATCCCCTGCTCAATCCCCTGCTCCAAACCGCGTCGGTGGGCCTCGCGGAAGATCTCTTCCTCCCAGTCGTCGAACGAGTCGCCCATGATCGCAATCCCTTCTTCCGTCTCCTTCAGATACCGCGCCCTTTGCGCGAGAGTTGGACAGCGCATGGAGGACGGCTCGGGGCAGACGAAATCGTGCATGACCGCGCCGAGCTCGGTATTCCCGTAATTATATGTTGCGTCGGCGAAGACGATGTGCGACCCGTCGCCAAACGGGAGGCCGGTTTCGAGCCGGGTGCGCTCGATGCGGCTCAGCGGGATGCCGTCCCCGAAGGCGTTCCCGTCGGTGATGAAGACCACGTAGCTTTCGGGAAGGCTTGCGAAATCGGCCCCTTTCGGCAGGGCGCTGGCGTCCATGAGGGCGGCATGCAGGCGGGCCCGACGAGGGGTCGCGCGGTTCAGGTCGCGCTGCACCTCGATGTCGTAGAGCCTCCCGTCCTGATCGACGGCGCTCACGTCGAGCCACACCGAACGGGACCCGATGCTGACGAGCTCCCGCTCCACGGTGAGCCCCACGACGTGCAGGCTCGGTTTGCCGAGCACAGCGCGCAGGACCGCCTCGGCGCATTGCGGCTGCCCTTCGAAAAACTTGGCCATATACAGGTTGTTCATCAGCGTGAGCTGTCTGACGCGCTCTTCGAGCGATTGGTTCGGCGGACGCATGCCGCACCTCCCATCCCGTGCAACCGATCGATGGGACAAGGCTACTATGCGGCCCATGACGCTGTTCTAACGCAACGCACAGTGCGGCTGCGGAAGGGTTGGCCGCTAGGAAGAAAGCCTGCTCAAAGCCGCTTCCCATGATTCAAAACTGCATATGTTCGCAAAGACTTCCCAAACCTGAACAGAACTGTTAGATTCCGCTCATCAATCAAATATAAAATATATAGCCCCGATTGGTCCTGGGGCGCCACCCGGGGCACCGTCGGCGCCGGCCCCGTGCGGCTGAAAGCCCTTTCACCGATGCGGAGTTCCGATGCGCTGCGGTCGCGACGACGCACTATTTCACCTGCCCGGGGTGCGGCGGTATACTGTCGGTCCCGAAGGGCAAGGGTACGCTGCGCATCGCCTGCCCGCGCTGTCACGCCCAGGCGATGCGCAAGTCGTAGGCGCACCGCATGGACCGATGTCAGACGGGGCCGACCGACTTTCGCGAGGAGTTCGCCCGCCTCGCCCGCGTCATGCACGACCGAGCCCGCCGCGCGGTGGATCCGGTCGTGCGGTGGATCCGGTCGCCCGCCGGGAGTTCGGGCTGCCGCCCCGGCAAAAAGGCATCCTGGCGGCCCTGAGGCTCGAGCCGGGACTGCCGAGCGGCGAGGCGGGCGACAGGGCCGGCATCCTGCGCACGAACTTCGCCCGGGCCCGCCCACGACCTAGGAGACCGATGCCATGTTCGGCTACGTGGTTGCCAACATCGACGACCTCGACGACGAGGAGAAGGCCCGCTACCGCGCGGTGTACTGCGGCCTGTGCCGCGTGCTCAAGGAGCGCGGCGGCCAGCGCAGCCGGGTCTGCCTGACCTACGACCTGACCTTCCTCATCATGCTCTACAACTCGCTCTACGAGCCCGAGGAGGACCGCGGAGCGCTGCGCTGCCCGGTGCATCCCGCGTCCCGGCAGCCCTACGCGATCAGCGCCTACACCGGCTACGCCGCCGACCTCTCGATCGCGCTCGCCTACCACAAGTGCCTCGACGACTGGCACGACGACCGTTCGGCGCGCGCCCGGGGCTACGCCGGGCTGATCAAGAAGGCCTACCGGGGCGTGTGGGGCCGCATCCCCTGGCAGTGCACCGCCATCGAGCGCGCCTTCGAGGAGATGCGCCACCTCGAGAGCGCGCCCGACACGCCGCCCGACGCGGTGGGCATGCGCTTCGGCGCGCTGCTGGGAGACCTGATGGCCCACGGACACGACCTGTGGGGTGCCCAGCTCCACGCCATGGGGGCGGCGCTCGGGCAGTTCATCTACCTGATGGACGCCGCGGTCGACTTCGAGGACGACAGGAAGTCGGGCAGCTACAACCCGCTCGTTGCGATGGGCTCGATGCCCGAGGGGGCGCGCGATGCGCTCGTGCATCTCATCGGGGCCACGGTGGCGGCGTTCGAGCGTCTGCCCCTCGAACAGGATGTGCATATCATGCGCAGCGTGCTCTACGACGGCGTGTGGAACGCGTTCGAGAAACACTATGGTACACAGGTCGGCACGCAGGAAGGCGAGGGGAACAGCGGCGCCGTGGCGCCGCGCCCCGTTCGACCGATGCAGGACGAGGAGTAACGAGACGACGATGGCGATGGATCCCTATGAGGTTCTGGGCGTTTCCAGAGACGCCTCGCCCGACGAGATAAAGAAGGCCTACCGCAAGAAGGCCCGCGAGAACCACCCCGACTTCAACCCGGGCGACGAGGCGGCCGCCAAGCGCATGAACCAGGTCAACGAGGCCTACGACCGCATCATGAACCCCGAGAAGTACGCCAACGAGCGCCGTCGCAGCGCGGGCCCGACGGGAGGCCCCTACGGCGGCCCGTTTGGGGGCGCGTATGGGGGAACCGGCTCCGGCGGCTCCGGCAGCGGCTCGGGTTCGGGCTCTTCGGACGCCGGCGGTTCCTACGGAGGCGACCCCTACCAGGGGCAGGGCGGCTGGTACAGCTGGCCGGGCGGTTTCGGGTTCGACTTCGACGACCTGTTCGGCGGCATGGGCAATCGCGACGACGCCTCGCTGCACCCCGAGCACACGGCGGCCGACACCGCCGACATGCACCGCGCCGTCGACGACATCAACGCCGGGCGCTTCGCTCAGGCCGCCGCGGCGCTGGGGGCGGCGCCGAGCTCGTCGCGCACCGCGCGCTGGTACTACCTGTCGGGCCTGGCGAACCGCGGCGCGGGCAACACGGTGCTCGCCTTCGACCACATCGCCAAGGCGGTGCAGATGGAGCCGTCGAACCAGACCTACCGGCGCGCTCAGGACGTTTTCAGGCAAACCGGTCAGAATTACCAGGAAGAGGGACGCCGGCGCGGCTTCACCATGGGCGGGATGGGCCCCGAGGCCGTCTGCTGCGGGCTGTGCGCCGCCCAGATGCTCTGCCGGCCGTTCTGCTTCTACGTGCCCTGCTGCATCTAGAGGCCTGCCGCCACGACGGGAAAGGACGCCCCATGGCTTCGGCTATCGGAATCGATCTGGGAACCACCAACAGCTGCGTCGCCGTGGTCGAGAACGGCCGGGCGACCGTCGTTGCCAACGCCGAGGGAGGGCGCACCACGCCGAGCGTCGTGGCGTTCGGGGCGGGAGGCGAGCGCCTGGTGGGCGCGGTCGCCCAGCGCCAGGCGGTCACCAACCCCGACCGCACCTTCGCCTCGGTCAAGCGCCACATGGGCACCGACTGGCGCGCTCACGTCGACGGGCGCGCCTACACCCCGCAGGAGATCTCGGCCATGATCCTGCGCAAGCTGCGCACCGACGCCGAGGCCTACCTGGGCTGCGAGGTGACCGACGCGGTGATCACCGTGCCCGCCTACTTCGACGACGTGCAGCGCCAGGCCACCAAGGACGCCGGCCGCATCGCGGGGCTCAACGTGCTGCGCCTCATCAACGAGCCCACCGCCGCGGCGCTCGCCTACGGCCTCAAGGACGGGGCCTCCCAGAAGGTGATGGTCTACGACCTGGGCGGCGGCACCTTCGACGTCTCGGTCATCGAGATCGGCGACGGCGTGGTGCAGGTCCTGGCCACCGCGGGCGACAACCACCTGGGCGGCGACGACTTCGACGAGCGCCTGGCGAACCATCTTGCCGACCTCTTCAGGCGCGAGACCGGCGTCGACGTGCGGCGCGACCCGGCCGCCCTGCAGCGCGTGCGCGAGGCGGCCACCCAGGCCAAGATCGAGCTCTCGCTGGCCGAGACCGCCACGGTCAACCTGCCGTTCCTTGCCCAGGCTAAGGGGGCGCCGCTGCATCTGCGCGCCGACGTGACGCGCTGCGAGTTCGACGGGATGACGCGCAATCTTGTCGAACGCACCTCGGAGCCGGTGCGCCAGGCGCTCGCCGACGCCGGCATCGCCGCCTCGGAGCTGGGCCGGGTGCTGCTCGTGGGAGGCTCGACCCGCATCCCCGCCGTGCAGGCGCACGTCCGCGCGCTCACCGGCAAGGAGCCCTCCTCCTCGGTCAACCCCGACGAGTGCGTGGCGCAGGGCGCGGCGGTCCAGGCCGACACCCTGGCCGCCGGGGCGGCGGGCGGTGCGCTGGCGACGCGGGGAGGCGAGATCCTGCTGCTCGACGTGACCCCCTTAAGCCTGGCGATCGAGACCGTGGGCGGGGTCGCGACTCGCGTCATCGAGCGCAACACGACCCTGCCGACCCACTACTCCCAGGTGTTCACCACCGCCGGGGCGTACCAGTCGAGCGTCGACATCAACGTTTTGCAGGGCGAGCGCCCCATGGCGCGCGACAACAAGAGCATCGGCAAGTTCCGCCTCAAGGGCATCCGCCGCGCGCCGGCCGGCGTGCCCCAGATCGAGGTGACGTTCGACATCGACACGAACGGGATCCTCACCGTGTCCGCACGCGACCTGGACACCGGCACCCAGCAGTCCATCACGATCACCGACAGCGAACGCATGTCCAACGACGAGATCGAGCGCGCCATCGCCGACGCCGAGCGCTACGCCGCCGAGGACGGCCTGCGCCGCGAGGCGGGCGAGGTGCGCCGCGAGGCCCAGCGCGTGCTCGACGATGCGGAGTTGGCGCTCTCCAAGGCGGCCAAGAAGGTCGACCGCGAGGAGAAGAAGCAGGTGAAGGCCTCGGTCGCCGCGCTGCGCAAGCTCATGCTAAAGGCACCCGACAAGCTGAAGGCCGACGACCTGAACGCCCTGCGCGCCGCGACCGCCGAGCTCGAGCGCACAAGCGCGCACCTGCGCGAGGTCGCCCGCGAGGGGTAGGCGCACGGGCGGGGCGCCCGCGCGGGCCAGGGACCCGTGCGGGCGGTCAAACAGGTGCCGAGTGCGTGTTTTCCGAAAGATGCTGGTCATTTCGCCAACGAGTGCATGCGAAAACGGGCGCCGCGCGCCGTTCGATTCTGTGCCATTTACGTAAAGGGCCAGGTAGAAAGGGCGTGCGATTTTTCCCGGCCTGTCGGGATGCCGCCGGGAGCACGCACTCGTTGGTTTTTTGACCAGCACTTTTCCCAGAAGACGCACTCGCGCGAAAAATGACCGCGTCCCGGTATCCCCGGCATCCCCGGCACGCCCGGCTCTCTCGGCACTCCGGCGCCCCGACGTTCTGGCATCCCGGCACGCCTGGCCTCCCGACACCGCCACCGCCGCCCGTCCCACCTTCATGCGCCGCCCGTCTGCGCTACACTTGCAGCGGGGGAACCGCAACACGAGAGGAGCAACGATGGGATTCATCAGCAGCTTCAAGAAGGCATACAACGAGGATTTGCCCGGCGAGCACTACGAGGTTGCGGGCTCGAACATCGCGTGCCCCTACTGCGGGGGCGACCTGTTCGAGAAGAGCGCCGTGCAGCTGCGCGAGGCCGACATGGCGTCGTCCGAGCTCGAATGGGTCGACGGCACGGCCTACGCGCTCGTGTGCTCGAGCTGCGGCCATCTGGAACTCTTCCTCAAGGAGCCGAAGAAGTTCTAGCCGACGGCGCGGTCGCGGGGTCGGGATATGGCAATGGGTGCCCGGCAACGGGCGCAAAACGGAACGAACGAAAACGGGAAAGGGGCGGATATGGCGGCGAGCACGGCGGCGGTCGACGAGGTCTGCGCGTATCTGAAGGAGGTCGGGACGTACTATCTGTGCACCGAGGACGGCGACCAGCCGCGCGTCCGCCCGTTCGGCACGGCGCACGTATTCGAGGGGCGGCTCTACATCCAGACCGGTCGCAAAAAGGACGTCTACCGGCAGCTCAAGGAGAACCCCAAGCTCGAGATCTGCGCCTGCAGGAGCGACTCCGACTGGCTGCGCGTGAGCGGGTCAGCGGTGGAGGACCCGCGCGTCGAGGCGGAGAAGAGCCTGCTCGACGAGTACCCGGGCCTGCAGGGGATGTACCAGCCCGGCGACGGGAACAACTGCGTGTTCTACCTGCAGGATGCTACGGCGACGTTCTCGTCGTTCGGCGCCGAGCCCCGTACGGTCGAATTCTAGAGGGACGGCCCAGGGCGGGCACCGGGACGCCCCGACCCGGGCGAAACCCGTCTTCGCATAACCAAGAGACCCCGTGCGGCAGATACCGTACGGGGTCTCTCACATGTGTCGCGATAATGCCGTGCGGTCAATCGGCGCGCCTGTCGCCGTCGCGCCACCCCGGCCTACCTGCAGGCGGTGCTGCCCGGGAGCTTGGGCTTCGCGAGGCCGCCCACGACCATCTCGAGGTCGCCGTCGGTGAGCTGCAGGGCGGGCTCGAGGTCGCCGGGACGCGCCTGGGTCGCATCGCGCACGGGAGCGGCCGCGCCCTTCTTGGCGGTCGAGCCGTTGCCGCGGGCGAACACGAGGAACATGAGGGCGAGCTTGCGGATGAGCCGCCCGGCGTGCGCCCTGGGCTGGGAGGGTTCTTCGGGGACGGCGGGCTCGGATGCTGGCGTGTCGGTCATATGGGCGCCTTTCGGGACGGGCGGACGGGGTGCGGGACGGCGGCGGGCGCGGACGTCGATCGGCTGGCGGACGGAGGCCGGCCGCGCGGTGGCCCTGTGCCTGCTGACGGCCCTGCTTTTGCTCCATGCTCGACTAATGTAGGGTATCACGGAACGCCGGGTACGTTGCCGAGCGTTTTCCGCTTCGCCGGGCGCTTTGTCGAAGGTGCGATGGGCGAGCCTCCTATATCTGTCAAGTCCCAAATGCTGCCCCGTCGACGGGGCAGCCGAGCGCGACCCACTCGCGGTACCGCGCGAGCAGCCCCCTGGGGCTCCGCCTGCCGCGCTCGACCTGACACACCGCCGTCTGGCTCGTGCCCAGCAGCAGGGCGACGTCGAGCCGGCGCAGCCCGGCCGCCCTCCTGGCGGCGGCGAGGGAGGCGCCCTCCCGGGCGGCGCCGTCGCCGAACGGGTCGCGTACCGCCCGCCACACCTCGCGCACGGCGTAGCGCGCGACGCAGCGCTCGGCGTCGCGCTCCCCCTTGCCCATCTTCGCCCTCCTCTCGACGTAGGCCCTCGTCTCGGGGTCGTGCCCCATGCGGGCTCGCGCGATCTCGTGCAGCGCGCGGTTGGCCCGGCGGTCCCCTCCGCGGCCCGCGCGCACGCGGGAGGACTTCCCGCTCGAGCGCTCCTCGGGGGCGGCGCCGCACAGCGCGGCGAAGGCGGCCTCCCCGCCTATCCTCCCCGGGT
>DBEYOB010000043.1:0-20369 GCA_048173955.1 Coriobacteriales bacterium | reverse complement strand
CACCCACACACCCCGCCTGCCGCGCGCGCTCCGCCCATTCGCCTCGTCGGGCCCGCCGCACTCCTGTGTTTCCTTCCCCGTCTGGGGCGCAATTGCGGCAATCTCCTCCCATGCAGCCCGCTCCTCGAGTACACTTAGCCCCAACCGGTCGAGCGGCCGCCGGCTGCCCCGCGGGGCATAAGACCCGAGCGGCCCCGCCGCCTCCCCGCAACCCGCTCCCCTGTCGTTAGGAGACACCCCATGGATCAGACCCGCATCGTCGTCACCGTCCTCGGCGCAGACCGCAGCGGCATCGTCGCCGCCGTCGCGACCAAGCTGTCCGCAAACGGGGCGAACATCGTCGACATCAGCCAGACCATCATCGGCGGCATCTTCACCATGACCATGCTCGTCGACCTCGACGAGACCCGCACGTCCTTCGACACCCTGCGCAACGACCTCCTGACGCTCCACGACGAGCTCGGCGTGCAGATTCAGGTCCAGCGCGAAGACGTGTTCAAGTTCATGCACCGCATCTAAGCGCTTTTCTTGCGTCCGAGCATGCAGGTCTTGAGGCTTTGCGGCGCAAAACGGGTATAACCGTTTTTTAAACGTTGCGCGAGGTTGCGCCCAATCGAAAGGAATGGGATTGCCATGACCAACGAAGCCGAGGCCTTCGCGCCCGACACCACCGCCATTCCCGAGCCGCTCGACCTCTACGAGCGCTTCGAACGCTGCAACACCATCGACCCGCGCAACTACGAGCGCGCCAACGTCAAGCGCGGCCTGCGCAACAGCGACGGCACCGGCGTCATGGCGGGCGTGACGCGCATCTCGAACGTGCACGGCTACATCGTCGACGAGGGAGACCAGCAGCCCTGCGAGGGCGAGCTCACCCTGCGCGGCTTCAGCATCAACGACCTGATCGAAAACGTCGTCGCCGAAGACCGCTTCGGCTACGGCGAGCTCGTGTACCTGCTCCTCGCCGGCGTGCTCCCCGCCGCCGACGACCTCAAGCGCTTCGAGGACGTCATCGGCGCCTACCGCGACCTGCCGCGGAACTTCATCAACGACCACATCCTCACCGCCCCCTCGCACGACGTCATGAACATGCTCTCGCGCGCGGTGCTGCAGCTCTACTCCGCCGACCCGACGCCCAACGACACCTCGCCGAAGCACGAGATCGACACGGCGCTGTCGCTCATCGCCCGCCTGCCCCGCATCGCCGTGCTGGCGTACTACTCGATCCAGCAATACTACTACGGCAGCGACATGGTCTGGCACCGTCCCCGCCCCGAGCTCTCGACCGCCGAGACGATCCTCGACATGCTGCGCCCCGACCACGGCTTCACCCGCGAGGAGGCGCGCATGCTCGACATCCTGCTGATGCTGCAGGCGGAGCACGGCGGCGGCAACAACTCGACCTTTACCTGCCGCGTCCTGACGTCGAGCGGGACCGACCCCTATGCGGCCTACGCGGGCGCCATCGGGTCGCTCAAAGGCCCCAAGCACGGCGGCGCGAACGGCAAGGTCCGCGACATGTGCCTCGACATCGAGAAGAACGTCGCCGACTGGAACGACGAGGGCCAGGTGGCCGACTACCTGCGCAAGATCGTCCGCAAGGAGGCGGGGGACGGCTCGGGCCTGATCTACGGCATGGGCCACGCCGTCTACACCCTTTCGGACCCGCGCGCCATCATCTGCCACCGCTACGCGTCGCAGATGGCCGCCGGAACCGAGTTCGAGCGGGAACTCCGCCTGCTCGAGCTTATCGAGCAGCTCACGCCCGTCGTCATGCGCGAAGAGAAGGGCACGACGAAGGTCCTGTGCGCCAACATCGACCTGTACACCGGGTTCGTCTACAACATGCTCGGCATCCCGCAGGCCCTTTACACCCCCATGTTTGCAACCGCGCGCATGGCGGGCTGGGCCGCGCACCGGTTCGAGGAGCTCGTGAGCGGCAAGCGCATCATCCGCCCCGCCTACAAGAGCGTCTCCCACCGCCGCGACTACGTGCCGCTCGCCAGCCGCGCGGAAGGGAAGGAACCGTCGGTGAACGAGGTGTCCGGCCAGCCGTTCTCCGACGCCGACGCCATCGGCGACTAGCGAACCGGCGGCAGGCAGGCGGACGGGCCCGCGTCGGGCGGCTTCGCCTGCCTGCCTCGCCCAGGCCCCGGACGCACGATTGTGCAGACCCCTGCTATTGATCGGGCGTTCGGGGCCTTATGGTGGGCTGGACTGTTGGGCTGGGCTGTTGGGCTGGACTGTCGGACTTGACTATCAATATCTTGAAATCTGCCATTTTTGAACGTATTGCACGAGATTCTGGAACGTCGTACAGGTCGGGAATATTCTACATGAGTAGCAACCTGGACTTTTAATTGCCCCGTGGACCGCACGAGCGGCCTGTCGTGCATTCCTTCGCTTTTTGGCGTGCAATCCGAAGGATTTTGGCATAATTTAATTATTTGATTAATCAACCTGCTTCGTAACAAGCCCTCTTCGCAACGAGCCCGCCTCGTAATACGTCCACCTCGCCCCGCCTGTTCTTCGCCCTTCCCGCGCCCTTCCCGCATGCGCCACACCGCGCTCCTGCGCACGAAAACGCCCGGGGCGCCGCGGATCATCGAAGACCGCAGCACCCCGGGCAGGCAACGCACAGTTCGGGCAAACAGCGCACGCCCCAGGCGGACAGCGCGCAGCCAGCCGAAAGACAGCGCGTCAGACGGCTACATCCGCCGCAGCCATGTCAGCTGCGGCTATATCAGCTGCAGCTTCGGTCCGTCGCCCTTCGAGCCGGCGCCCTTGCCACCGTCCTTGCCGTCGCGGTCGGACGCCGCCCTGCCCGCGCCGCCGTCAATGACCAGGCCCGTCGTCTCGAGCCCGGCGCCCTTGGCATGCTCGACGAGCCACTCGTTGGCACGCACGCGCAGGGCGACCTCGCACATCTTGGGCATCTGGCCGCTGTCGAGCAGGCCCTGGAGCGCCTCCTGCTCGTGGCCGGGGGCCATCTGCGCCACCACCTTGGCGATGTCCTCCTCCTCGAGATTGATGTCGAGGTGGTCGGCGAGCGCGTCGAGGGCGAGCCCGCGGCGCAGCGCCGCCTGGGCGTCCTCGGTCATCTGGCGGTTCCACGCCTCGACGTCGAACCCGGGCTGGGCGATATACTGCTGGTAGTCGATGCCGCTGCGCTGGAGGTTCTCGACGAACTGCGCGACAAGCTCGTCGCGCATCTTCGCGACGTAGCGCTCGTCGGGTTCGTCGAGCAGGCGCTTCGCGAGCTCGTCGGCGGTGCGGGACATCATCTCGTCGTGGTAGGCGGCCTCGGCCTCGCGCTCGAGCAGCGTGCGCACGCGGCTGCGCAGCCCCAGCAGCGTCTGCGCCTCGGGCATGTTCTGCGCGACCCACGCGTCGTCGATCTTCGCGGGCACGCGCTTCTGGATCTGGTCGATCTGCGCCTTGACGTTCACCACCTGGTACCCGACCGAGCCGTCCTCGGTCGGCACCGGCACGCTCACGCTGAAGGAGCTCCGCTCGCGCGGCTTCATGCCGACGAGCGCACGGTCGAAGTCCTCGCCGATGGTGCGCGAACCGACGAGATAGGGGATGTGGCGGCCGGACAGGGCCTTGAACTCCCTGCCGTCGGGGGTCGTCGAGTCGAGGTTCAGCGTCACGCGGTCGCCCTCGACCACGGCGTCGCGCGAGGGGTCCTCCTCCCACGTCGCCAGCTCCTCGGCCATGTTCGAGAGGTACTCGGTCACGTCCTTCGAGGACACGTCGCGCTTCACCGGCAGCGCGATCTCGACCGGGTCGTACGAGGAGAGCTCGCACGTCGGGCGCAGCAGCGTCTCGACCTGGAACGTGTAGCCCTCCCCCTCGACCGGGGGCTCGCTCGTCAGCAGGTCGGGCGCCAGGAACGGCAGCGCGTTCGTGCGCAAGAGCGCCTGGGCGAAGAAGTGCTGCTGGACGAAGGTGGTGACGAACGCGTCGAACGTCGGCGCGCCCAGCTGGTCGCGCAGGGCGTCGAGCGTCTGGCGGCTGCGGGCGTCGACGCCGAAGCTGGCGGCGAGCGCCTCGCGGGCGGAGGCCATGGCGGGGCCGACGGCATCGGCCGGGGCGGTGACGGTGAAGTACGCCGTCCCGTCGGCGTCGGTCGCGAACGAGACGCCCACGCTGCCGGGCTTGGGGTCGTAGATGAGCTCCGTCCCGTCGACGCCGACGCGCGGCGCGGGCTCGGGGCGGCGGTCCGCCATGCGTTCCCGCGCGGACTTGAAATCGATGACGTCTCCCATGGGCAACTCCTCACATGCCGAATAATGTGCTGGGGGAAGTTATACCCCATGGCGGGCGGGCAGGGAACGGCTAGCTCGCGCCCACCACGACCATTACGTCACCTTGGACGCCCCACGTGTCCCCCGCGGGCTCGCACGTCGCGCCGAGCAGCTCGGCCACGGCCTGGGCGTTGGCGCGCTGCGCGTCGTACTCGTAGACGACCGTCGTCGCCTCGAGCTCGACGTTCGCCTCCCCGCCGTCCTCGACGTACCACCCGTCTTCCTGCAGCTCCGCAATCGCCGCGGCGGCCCGCCCCGAGCCGCCGGACGCGTCCTTCACCACGACGCGGGTGTCCGCGGGCGACGTCTCCTCGACGGAGAACGCGGGGTTGTTGATGTCGTCGGCCTTCGAGATGTACCCGGCGTCGGCATCGGGGCGCTCCCCGGCGTCGACCTCGGCCATCATGCGCTCCCACTCCTCCTCCTGGGTGATCTCCACGACGGACCCGTCCGATCCGGTGTCGGGCTCCGTGGGGTTCATCGTCGAGTAGACATCGTGGTCGACGTCGATGCCGCGCATGGCGAGCGCCAGGCTCACGATGTAGTCGGGCGACATGTCGGTGGAGATGTAGTTCGCCAGGGTGTCGATGGCCGAGACCATCGCCGCCGGGTTCGAGGAGAGGAGCTTCTTGGCGATCGCGGCGATGAGCACGCGCTGGTGGGCGGCGCGGTAGCGGTCGCCGTCGCCCAGGTCGTCGTAGGCGTGGCGGGAGCGGGCGAAGATGAGGGCCTGCTCGCCGTTCAGGGTCTGCGGCCCGGCACTCAGATAGCCGGTGTGCTCCTCGTCGTCGATCTCGTAGGGCACGTCGACCTCGACGCCGCCCAGGGCGTCGACGAGCGCCGACAGCCCGCTCATGTCGATCGAGGCATAGTGGGTGATGGGCACGCCCGCATACTCGCTGACGACCTCGATGGTCTCGGCGACCCCGCCCAGCGCATAGGCGGCGTTGATCTTGCGGTACTCCCCGTCGATGGGATAGTACGTGTCGCGGTGGATCGAGACGAGCGTCACCTTCTTGTCGCCCGGGTCAATCCGGGCGAGGATGATGGTGTCGGTGCGGTACGCCGCGTCGTCGTCGCCGTAGAGCCCGGCCTCGGTGCCGGTGCGGCGGTTCTCGCTCGAGTCGGTGCCGAGCAGGAGCATGTAGAAGGGGTCGGTGTCGGTCAGCGCGGAGCCCGCGTCCCGGGCCTGCCTGCGCTGGCTCGCGAGCACGGCGCGCGTCTCGTCGGACACGCTGCCGTTCATGCGGCTGCCGAGGGACCCGTAGAACGTCGCCGCCCACACCGCTGCCGCGACGAGCGCGATGACGACGACGCCGACCGCCGCGGCGACGGCGATGCGCACCGCCCGTTTGCGGTGCGACCTGCCCGACGCCTTGCGGGCGTAGCGTCCCGCCGCGTGCGAGCGGGAATAGGGCGCCGTCGCGCGGGCAGGGTCCCGGGGGGCGGCGCCACCGTAGGGTTCGGAGCCGAAGCGGGCGTCTCCGTAGGGGTCGAAGCCATGCGGCCCACGCTCATACCGCCCGCCCGACCTGCGGTCCGAGCCCCCTGCACCACGTCTGCGTTCCACTGCCATAGGCCCCCCTCGCCCGTACCAACCCGACACAAGGGCCGCGACCCGCGCGGGGCGGTCCCGCGCCAACCCGCAGTGGAACCAGCATAGCCGTTCGCGCAGGAGAGCACCAGCTACAGTTTTGTCATATCTACAGTTGTAACATATGCTGCGGCACCACGGCCCGCGCGACGCCGCAACGCCCGCCCGGCCGCGGTTGACAAAAACTTTCTACGAACGTAGTATTATGGCGGTAGTATTCGTTTCGGGACTTTCTCCACGGGGCCCGCCCGGCGTCCCGCCCGCGACGGCGCATGCAGGCATGCAAAAGAGGCACCCCCCCCCCCGCACCGCTCGGGCGGCGGCGGGAGGGGCCGACCGGGGAGGTATACATGGGAACGACCGCACTGTCCGACTCCGAGATCAAGGTCATGGACGTCGTCTGGCGCGAGGGCGGCGAGACGACCGCGCGCCGCATCGGCGAAGCGCTGGCCGACCGCTTCGGCTACAGCCTGAGCGCGACCTACACGCTGATCGGGCGCTGCATCAAGAAGGGCGCCCTGCAGCGCGTCGACCCCGGCTACCACTGCCGGGCGCTCGTCACGCAGGAGGCGGTCCAGAACGAGGAGACCGACGGGCTCATCGACCGGCTCTTCGGCGGCTCCGCCGACCGGCTGTTCGCGGCGCTCGTCAACCGCAAGAAGGTCTCGCGCGAAGAGATCGACCGGCTGCGGCAGATGGCGGACGACCTCGACGACTAGCGGCAGCCGCCCCCGGGCGGCGCAACTGACGGGCTGTGGACGACGCGAAGGCGACGGGAGGCGCGCTCGATGGAAACGCTGCTGCAGATGTGCCTGCAAGGCTCGGCGATGATCGCCGTCGTGCTCGTCCTGCGCGCCGCGCTGCACAACCGCCTGCCCAAGGCGGCGTTCCTCGTGCTCTGGGGCGTCGTGCTCGCCCGCCTGCTCCTCCCCGTCTCCATCCCGGTCCCCTTCAACGCCTGGTCGCTCGCCATGCACGGCGCGCAGGCTGCCGGCGTCATGCCGGCATCCGCCGAAACGTCGGGGCAGGACGCGGGGCAGGACGCCCTCGCGGCGGACGGCTCGGGCGCGGCGGCGGCGTCCCCGCAGGCGGGGACCGTTTCCGTGGCTGCGACGGGAGCATCGGCGGCGGAGGGCGCCGCAGCGGCATCCACCGCGGCAACCGGCACCGCGAGCATGGCGGCAGACATGTCCGCGGACCTCGAAGCCGCGGGCTCCGGCGCGACGGCGGGCACCTCCGCGGCATCCGGCCTGCACCGGGCGGCCGGACTCGTTTGGCTCGCCGGCACCGCCGCCTCCCTCGCAGCGCTCGCCGGGCTCTACGCCTACCACGCCCGCCGCCTCTCCGACGCGGTCGAGCTCGACAGCCGCGCCACGCGCCAGTGGCTCTCCGCCCACCCGCTCCGCCGGCGCCTGCGCATCAAGGAAAGCGCCCGCATCGCCTCCCCCATGACCCGAGGGGTGCTCAGGCCGACCATCCTGGTGCCGCCCGGCTTCGACTGGGAGGACCCCTCGAAGTCGGCCCTGGTGCTCGAGCACGAGTTCGTGCACGTGGCCCGCTTCGACATTCTCTACAAGGCGCTGCTCACCGCCGCGGTGTGCCTGTTCTGGTTCAACCCGCTCGTATGGGTGCTCTACGCCTGCGCCAACCACGACATCGAGCTCGCCTGCGACGAAGCCGTCGCGCGGAGGCTCAACGGGCACGGCCGCTCCCTGTACGCCCATGCACTCGTCGACATGGTGGAGCGGCGCGTCGCCCCCATGCCCGCCTCCACCGGCTTCGGGCGCTGCGCCGTCGGGCGCCGCATCGCCGCCCTCGCACGCATACGCCCCGCCAGCTTCGCCGCCTCCATCGCGACCGCCCTGATCGCCGTCACCGTGGCAGCCTCATTCGCCACCGAGGCGACACCCCCGGCTGGCGTCTCGCCCTCCGAAGGTCCGGACGCATCGGGAGAAACCGCAACGCCGACGGTCTCGGACCAGACGGCACCCGCCACCCGCCTCGTCTCGATCTCGCGGGAAGACGACTGGGCGACGGGTCCGATCACCTGGCTGCGAACCCCCCACTACACGCTCCAGCTGCACAGCGGCATGTTCCCCGACGGCTTCGACTGGTCGTTCTCCGAAGCGGGGGACGAAGCGCTTCCCGCAGGGGCGAGCGAGGTCGTGACCATCACCGACGCCGGCACCGGCGAGGTCGTCCTCATGGCGTGGTGCTACCCGCGCGCCAACGGCAGCCCCGGCGAGCTTCCCGGATACGTCCTCCTCACCGAGGGCACGTGCTCGTCCGACATCTCGCTCGGCATCGTGCTCGCCATTCCCGAGGGCCGCTACGACGGCGAAAGGGGCTTCGCCGACATCGCCGAGGCGATACAGCCCACCGTGGGCATCGTCGGACTGTACGGCATGGTCCAGGGATTGCCCGACTACTTCGGCACGACGCTCGTCCAAGATGCCTCTCGGGAGGCCTATACCGCCTACGCCGTACAGGAGGAAGGCGGCACGCGCATCGTCACGCCGTACTTCTCGCTGGTCATCCCCACCGAGTATGGCGGCGCCAACGCGCAAATCTCCTTCAACACGTACGGCAGCATGGGCGAGCTGCGCCCCCAGCTGTACGTGACCCTGCCCAACGGCGATACGTTCTACGTCGAGGCTGCCTACGAGATGCCCGCCATCCAGGACGAGTACACCGTCCAGCTCGCCACCTCCGTCGCCGCATCGAACGGTATGCAGGTATACGTCCGGACGTACGTCGAATTCGAGCGGGACTACTATGGCCAGTGGACGCGGCTCGACGCCGAAACGCAAGATATGGTCGCGCGCTGCGCCTCGTGGGTCCAGCCCGCCGAGGCGGACGCCCCCGCCGACCAGTTCTCGCGCACGCCCGGCTCGACCGTGCAGAGCGGCTCCGTCGCGGGCACCGTGCCCGACGGCGCATCCGAGACGGCGAGCACCGAGGAGTCGGAGCTCCGCAACGACCTCGTCGCAGTCGTCGCCATCGACGGCGGGACACGCCTCGTCACGACCTCCTACCAGGTCGACATCCCCTCGTCCATGACGACCGGCGAACTTTCCTGGAACTTCTCGCAGGGTTGGCGCTCGCCGGCACCCACGGGCATGGAGGACGTGCTCATCCTCTCCGACGGCGCGACAGGCGATACGACCTGCATCGTATACCGCTGCCCAACGGAGTCCTACGCCAACGCGCTCGCCACCATGCCGGGCTACGTCCAGTACGAGGTCGGCTCCTGCATCGACGGGTCGCTGCTCGTCCTCGCCCTGCCTGAGAGCCGCGCGGTCGACGAAGAAGCGCTCGGGCAAGGGTTTGCCGCCGGGTGTCCCGACGTCTTCTCCCGGGGAACGAGCTCCAACGTCTACGGACTCCCCGGCTCCATGACCGCCAACGAATCCGTCAACGGGGTCGGCACGGTGGTCGTCGCCGCATCGCAGGACGCCTACGGGGCCCATGCCGTCGAGGAGGAGTGCGGCATGCGCATCGTCACGCCGCACTATTCGGTCCTCGTCCCTGCCGGCTACGAGATAACGAGCGCCTCCTACATGGAGGGGCCGCTGGGACTGCACGACATCGTCGGCCAGCTCAGCGTGTGGTTCTCCGACGGCACGAACCTCTGCGTCGAATGCTGCGCCGACACCGATCCCTGGGGCGCGCCGAATGCCGACCAGTATCTGCAGTTGGGCAATGGCACACGGACAAGCGACGGCCTGCTGGTGGCGGTCTATTCGAGCGGGGCGTTCTCCGCCGCCGAAGCCCAGGCTGCCAACGAGATGCACGCAGCGTGGGTCGAGCTCGGCTGATCGGGCTCGGCCGATCGGGGACTCGGCTGATCGAGCGAAGCGTCCGGCCTGCGCGAGCAACCGACCGCCGCAGGCGGTGTACGCACGGTCGATCGACGCGGTTCCGTGTAATTCCCGTGACATGTTGCGTTCATGCAACATTCGAGCGTCGTAACGCGTAGTACACGGTGGGTACGTATCCGACAGGGCATGCGGCGGGCGGCGTCCACAGGCTCGCCACATACCCGGCAACTCAATCTTAATGTTCCTTAAGAGTCGTTCCTTTTCATGCAGGTATATGCCAGTATATGCACCATTCGACCGGCGCCGCCGACGCATCGCGAACGCGAAGCCGGACCCACCGTCGACAACGAGAGAATCGAGCACCGCCTTGGCCACGTCGTCTACCCGCAACCAGCAGTCCGCCCGCGGCAGCGTCAGCGCGCAAGCCGAAGGGCGCATGCCGCGCGCAGCGGCGATCGTCACCATCGTGGCTGCCTGCATCGTGGTCGCCGTGGTGGCCGCCTATTGCGTCGGGTGCATCTACTTCCACCAGCGCTTCTGGCCCAACACCCACATCGGCGACACCGACGTGTCGCTCATGTCGCGCGCCCAGGCGTCCGAGGCCCTCCAGCGGACATCCGACGCCATGCAGGTCAGCGTGGCCGGCCAGGGCGTGAGCTTCTCCCTGACGGGTGAGAACGCCGGCCTCGAGCTCAACGTCGACGATGCCGTGGCGGATGCCCTCGCGCAGATTCCGAGCTGGCAGTGGCCCTATCAGATCTTCAACGACCACGATGCGAGCGACGTGCTCACCTCGTCGTTCGACACCTCCCTCCTGCAGACGACCGTCGAGGCGCAGCTCGCCTCCTACAACAGCTCGGCCGACGACCCCCAGGACGCGTTCGTCTACTTCGACGAGGCGAGCGGGTCGTTCCAGATAAACCCCGGCTCGACCGGCACCAAGCTCGACCCCGAGCGCGTGGTCGACACCATCGTCGAGGCGCTCACCGCCGAGCGCGACCACGCCCCGCTCACGAGCAAGGACCTCGTCCAGCAGAACGTCAAGGCCGACGACCCCGCCCTCGCCGCGGAGCGCGACGCCGCGAACGCCTACCTTGCCTGCAACGTGCAGCTCACCCTGAACGGCACCGTGGTCGCCAACCTGGACCCCTCCACCGTCAAGAACTGGATCGTCTTCGGCGACGGCACCGTCACACTCGACGAGACCCAGCTCGTCGCCTGGGTCGACGGCATCGAGGCAAAGGTCGACTCGGTGGGGACCACCCGCTCCTACACGCGCCCCGACGGCAAGTACGTCACGGTGTCCGGCGGCGACTACGGGTGGATCAGCGACGGCGCCGCGCTCGAGCAGCTCGTGCGCGACTGCGTCGCCAACGGCACGGTCGGTTCTCAGGAGATCCCGCTCAAGCAGTCCGCCTACCAGTACAACCCCGGCGGCCAGGACTGGGGCGGCCGCTATGTCGACATCGACCTCTCCGAGCAGTACGTGCGCTACTACGACTGGGACGGGTCGCTGCTGTGGTCGAGCGTGTGCATCTCGGGCAACCCCAACACCGGCCACTCGACACCCAGCGGCGTCTACGACCTCAACAACAAGGCGCTCGACCAGACGCTCATCGGTCTGACCGACCCGGCCACCGGCGAGCCCGAGTACCGCACGCCGGTCGACTACTGGATGCCGTTCGTCGGCAACTCGGTCGGCCTGCACGACGCCACCTGGCAGTACGACTGGAGCAGCAGCGCCTACACCTACAACGGCTCGCACGGCTGCGTCAACCTGCCGTGGGACGCGGCAAGCTCGCTCTACAGCATCATCCAGATCGGCGACCCGGTCATCGTGCACTATTAACGTGCGAGCGGTGCGCGGGCGGTCGGGGCGCACTGGCGAGGTTCGGGCGGGGCGCGAACGGCCGAGACGCAAAAATCAATCTTGAGAATTTTGCCAGGATGCCCCGTTTTGCATGCCAGAAGCCTTTGTTTTGCACGAGCGGCTCGGTTTCCCCAGGGGAGGCTCGACAAAATCGCAGGTCACTACATTTGTAGCAAGCGTATCAGAGATTCAATCTGTCGCTAACGCTACGTCAGCTCGTGCAATCCTCTTCCTTTTGGCAGCAATTTAGCTTTTGATTGTACTAGCCCCGCGCGCCGGCGTCGATGTCCTCCATCGCCGCCCCGTGCCGCGCCGCTCATACCATCGCCCGCAGGGCCTCGCGCAGGCCGGAATGGTGCTCGGGACGCACCAGGTAGTACAGATAGCTTTCAAGGTTGACGTCGGGGGCGACGCCGCGGCCCACGATCTTGAAGCGGGGGACGCCGTAGCGCCCGTGCAGCGTGCGCACGTCGTCGTTGGTCAGGATCGTCGGGCTGGTCGGCGCCAGTTTGAAGAAGTCCTTGCCGCTCAGATCGCAGCGGCGGAACTCGGTGACCGTCCCCGCCAGCTGGTCGCGGCTGTTGTGCAGATAGTGCTCGTTGCGATGGGGGCAACCGGGGTTGCACAGCTCGTTGGCCATGACCTCGAGCCTCTCCGGGTGCTCCACCTGGTCCAAAAAGGGCAGGTCCTTGTTCTTGTTGTAGTTGAGCACCACGAGGTCGAACGCCCCGAGCGCGCGGTTGAGCTCGGCCGCGTCCAAAATCTCGCGCGTCGTGGAGAGCGTGCGCTCCATGCGGGGGTGGCGCGCCCGGACATATGCGTCGACCAGATCGGAGTAGACGATGACGCCGGCCCCGTGGTCGGCGGCGGTGTCGAGGATCAGGTTGAAGTAGGGGTCCTCGAGATGGCGCTCCTCCACAAGCATGTTCGTGAAGGTGAGGCGCGCCGCGATGCCCTGCCCGTCGAGCGCCTCGAACGTCGCCTCGATCTGGCGGGCGGAATACGGCTCCCGCACAAACGCCCTCCCGCCGTTCACGATGCAACCCGGAAAGCAGCCGTAGACGCTCTGGATGCGGACGTCGTCGAAGAAGAACTGCGGGCAGTCCCGCATCAGCTGGGCAAACACGAGGTTGCGCTTCAGGCCGACCGTGAAGTCGGGCAGCGTGTAGTCGATCGGCGAGCCGGCCACGGCGCGCCTCCTTTCGCGTTGCGAGCGCTTCCAAGCGCAGGCGTTTCGGGATAACGTTCGCGATGCCTTTCGGGATGCCGTACGGGGGGAGGACACGAGCGGGCTGAGAAACGGGCGGATGTCTGAAGAATTGCACGTTGCGAACGATTTCGAAGGGCGGGAATGGTGAAAAATGAAGGTTGGTTTACCTTATTGGTAGATTAACCTTCCGTTCACTCCCCTCCAGCCCGCCCTTCGTCCTTTCAAACCGTTCGCAACGGCAATTTTTTCAGCCATCCGGCTACCCGCCGCCCGCCGGCTATCCGCCAGCCGCCCGCCGGTCACCCGTCGCCCGCCCGACCGCCGGCCGGCCGCCAGCCGGCAGCGGCTCCGCGCGCCCTACTCGGCGGCCTTCTCCCTCTCGGCGGCGCGGCGGGCGAGCCACTCCCCCGCCTTGGCGCGGCGGGCGACCTCGCAGAGCTGGGGCAGCTGGCCGCTGTCGAACATCGCCTGCGCGGCGACCTGCTGCTGCCCGGGACCCGACATGGGCAGGACGGCGGCAAGGATGTCGGCCTCGGTCACCTCGATGCCCAGGTGCTCGGCAAGCGCGTCCAGGGCCAGGCCGCGCCTCAGGGCCGTCAGCGCGCTGGCGGTCATCTGGGCCTTGAAGCGCTCCATGTCGAAGCTGGGGTCGGCGGTGTACGCCTGCCACGTCGTGCCGCCCGCCTCGACGTTGGCGGCGAAGCGGTTCGCCATCTCGTCGCGCATGAGCTCCACGTAGCGCGGGTCGGGCTCGCGGACGAGGCGCTCGGCGAGAAGGTCGGCACACGCATCGACGGAGCTTCCCAGGCGCGCGTTCTCCGCCTCGGCCTCGAGCTGCTCGCGCACCTGGCCGCGCAGCCTCTCGAGGCCGGCGCGCGCCTCCTCGGGGACGTCGTCCCAGCGCAGCATGCCGCCGACGATGGCCTTCAGGCGCTCGTCGACGTCGGCCTCGGTCACCTCGGCGCGCGCGGGCAGGGTCATCTCGACCGGGTCGTACGACGTCAGCTCGACGCGGGGACGCAGGTGTACGCGCACCTGGAACTCGTAGTCGCTGCCCGGCTGGGGGCCGCCGTCGGGCGCATACTCGGGCGCCAGAAACGGCAGGATGCGGGTGCGCATGCACGCGAACGAGAACATGCGCTGGCGCGCGAGGTCGTTCACCGTGTCGGCGAAGCGCATGGCGCCCATGGCGGAGCGGGCCTTGGCGACGCCCGCAGGGTCCTCGGCGTCGAACCCGCACCCGCGCACCACGGCGCGGCGCGCGAGGTCCATCGAGCGCTCGGCCTCGGCGGCGGAGACGCTCACGACCACGGTCGCCAGGCCGCTCTTCTCGGAATCGACCTTCACGCCGACCGGGCCGCCGGCACGGTCGTAGCTGAGATGGACGACGTCGCCCTCGTAGGGGACGGGATGCTCGGGTACGCACGACAGAAGATCGCGCATGGTGACGGGAGTCGATTCGGACATCGCGGTAATCCTCCTTGTGACGGGTACGCGCCGGCGCATCCCCGCGGCGGCGCGCCGGCGTTCGGCGCGGTCGCGTTCGGGGCGTCAGCGTTCGCGGGCGAGTTTTTCGCCGCGCAGGTATTGTACGGCAACGCTCGGCCCAAACTCGCAGACCCGTTTGCCGCCGCACAGGCGGATGCGCTCGCCCTTGAGGCGCAGCGTCTCGCATGCGACGACGCCGGCACGCGCGAACCCGGTGCACACGATGCGCTCGCGCGCCTTGCCGCACGTGCCGACGAGGCGCCTGACGAGGCGCTCGTGCATCTTGTCCTGGGCCTCGATGGTCGCCAGAGACGCGTCGAAGTACTCGAGGCTCGGCACCAGCCCGTTCACCATGCCGCACAGCACCACGGCGCGCGGGGCCTGGCCCACCAGCGCGTCGGGCCCGCCCACCCGGACGCACCCGGGGGCGAACGTCGGGGCGAGGAGGTTGCGCTCGGCCCGGGCGAACAGCTCGGCGGCCGTCTCGTCGGGACCGACCTCCCCGATCAGGGTCGTCAGCTCGGACGGCAGCGCCGCATACTCCGCCCCCGCCGCCTCGCGCGCAAGCAGCGCGAGCAGGTCGAGACCGCGCAGGCCGGCCGCCGCATCGAGCATGCGCTCGCCCGCCGTGCGCCGGGCGGCGATCTTCCGGGCGTCGGGAACGTCTTGAACCGACCCGTCGGCGCCGCAGCCCTCGGACGCGCGCGCCAGGGCGCCCGCCGCTGCCGGACCGCCCTGCGCCATGCGGTCGGCGAGGGCGCTCACGCCCACCGAGCAGGCAAGGTAGTCGCCGAACCCACACCAGGCGCGCCAGGCGGCGTCGCTGCGGGGGTCTGCGGCGAGGTGGAGCGCGGTGTAGGCGCGCGCGGCGGCGCATTTCGACAGGTCGCGTATGTCCCCGCCGATCGCCTGCCTCGTCCCGAGGCGGCTCGCCGCGACGCCGGCGGCGGCCAGGGCGTCGCACGCGCGCCTCGCCCACGCCTCCGTGGGGGCGACGACGAAGACCTCCTCCGGGCGCATGCCCCGCTCCAGGCAGGAGGCGACCTCCGCAGCGACCAGGCCCATCTCGCCGGAGATGCCGCCCGCCGTCTCGACGGTGAACGACCCCTTCCCGGCCGACGGTCGGACGCGCGGGGCGCAGGCGGCGCACCCTGCCAGGCACTCCTGGGCGAACAGGTTCCCCACGACGCGCGCCGGAGCCTCCTCCTGCATGCTCCACGCCAGGTCGATCCGCTCGCTGCGCGCGCCGCGCCCCTCGGCCGCCCGGACGAGCTCGTCCAGTCCCGCGGCGTACCCGTAGGGCTCCTCGCCCTCCAGGCCGCCCACCGGGTCCCAGCCGACCGCCAGGCACGTGCGGGCGAGCAGGCCGGCGAGGCGCTGGCTCGCGCGACTCATCGACCCGAAGTCGTCGGCGACGACGAGCCCGCGCCGTTCGCGTTCGAGCACCGGCGCGCCCTCGGGAGACGTCAGCAGGCGCACGCACGCCGCCGTCGCCTCGGCGCGCACGAGCGAGCCCATGAACGCAAGGCGGCTGCGGGCGAAGTCGTTGAGCGCGACCTCCTCCCCCGTGACGAGCCAGCCCTCCTCGTCATCGCGCATCTCGGACCACCCGCGCTGCAGGAACTTGAGCATCTCCTTGAGGCGCCGCTGCTTGATGCCGGTGACGCGCATGTCCTCGAGGAAGAAGTTCGCCTCGAAGTCGGCGAGGACGTGCGCGCGGCCCCCGAGGACACAGGCGTCGGCACATTCCGCAAGGACCATGCGCGCAAGGCTCAGCGGCGTCGTGACGCGCACGCTGCGGCCGCGCTCCCCGCAGGCGGATGCGATGCGCGCGGCGAGGGCGTCCGCAGCCGCCGGGCCCGCCGCGAGGACGAGCGCGTCTCCGGGCTCGCCGCCCTCCCGCAAAAACGCCTCCACGCGCTCGACGAGCGCCTGGGTCTTTCCCGTTCCGACCGCGCCCACGACGGCGACGACCGATTCGGCGCCGCAGTACGACGGGGCGCCGCTTGTGTTCCGTTCGGCCATGGCGACCGCACCTTTCCCTCGATTCCCGCCGTCGCGGCGACGCGCGCGGGGCAGCCAGGGCACCCGGCGGAAGAGCGACCCTCCCCATGTGCCCAATCGCCGGATCGCCCCTCCCCCGGGCGCCCTGGCGGCCGCACGTCGCGCCGCGGCGGCCCGTCCGACCTAGCGGCAGTCCTCTTCGGCGTCCAGGTCGACGCCGAGCACGCCGGCAAGCGTCTCGCGGTCGCTCGTCAGAAAGCCGTCGGTGTAGGCGGCCAGACCCCGGTAGAGGTCGGTGCGCGCATAGCCGCGCATGTCGGCGGTCATCATGCCCGTCCAGGCGTAGAGGTGGTCGGACAGGAAGTTGAGCTGCGTCTTGAGCAGGCTCTCGACGGCCTCCTCGTCGCCGGCGCGGCACGCCTTTGCCGTGCGGGTCGCGAGCTCCGCCATGAACGCGCACTCGGCGGCGATGTGGTCCTCGCTCTCCTTCCACTCCTTCGCCTTGTCGAGGCCCTGGCTGCGGTAGATGGCAAGCACCTCGTCGCGCGCCTCCTGCATCATGAGGCGCTTGGGGCTCGTGTACACGGACTCGTAGGGGTAGGCGGCCGAGAAGGCGTCCATCCCGCTGCCGATGAAACAGTGAACGTAGTCGACCGCGAGCTCCTGGACCGTGCCGTCCCACACGTTGCTCAGGTAGCCGGCGACGAGCCGCATGCCCTCGTCGACGTCGGCGTTGCCCGTCGAGACGGGGAAGCGTATCGCGCGGAGCTCGTCGAGCAGTGCGCGGTCGACCTCCTTGGCGTAGAGGCGCGCGAGCAGGGAGTAGGAGCGCGCGCGGCGCTCGTTGACGTCCGCGAACTCCCCGAGCGAGAGCTGCCCGTCGGCGGGGGCGGGCGCGGCGGCAGCGGGGGCGGTTTCGGTCTTGACGGCGGTCATGGTGGCCATGGGGTAACCTCCAGAGTGATGGAATCGTGATGGGGCGGGTACAGACGGTCGGCGATGCGGCCGGTGCCGGCGCGATGTCGAAGGGCGGCCCGGAGGCGCGGCGCCGACAGGTCGGCGGCAAAAGGGACGCCGGCTTTAGCAGGCGACGCCCTCGAGCTCGAGCTCCTCGATCGCACGCCAGCCGACGTCGGTCGTCTTCCACGTCCTGTTCCAGGTCAGGGCGTCGCACTCGCCCAGGATGTTGAAGAAGTGCGCCGCCCAGAAGCGGGGGCTCTGCACGAGCGGGTCGCGGTCGACGAGCTCGCCGAGCTCCTTGGCGCTCTTGCCGCCCTCCTCGCCGCATGCCTTGAGGATACGCAGGTAGATCGGCTTGTAGACGGCGTCGCGCTCGAACACCTCGCGCAGGCGGTCGGCCGGCCTGTCCGCCTCGAGCGCCGCAAGGCCGGCGGGCGTCGTGCGGAAGCGGACCTCGACCTCGCCGGCAGGCTCCAGGCACTCCACACCGTCGACCTCGACGACGCGCGGCTCGTGGGCCTCCTCGCGCAGCTGCTCGAGGGCGCCCGCGCGCTCCAGGAGCGCGCAGAGGGCGGGGCCGTCGAACACCGAGCGCTGGGCCTCCTGCATCTCGTCGACCTTCGTGTACACGTCGGCGGCGCAGACGGGCTCGGCGCACAGGGCGAGCACGCCCAGCAGCACCTTGCGGCGCGTCTTCATGCGGGAGAGGAGCTCGGCGATGCGCGTCTCGGCGGGGCGGTCGTCGACCTTGACCTCGGGGATGTGGCTCTCGTCGGGGTTGCCCAGGTAGGGCAGGACGTCCTCCTCGTCGGGCGCGGCGGCGCGCTCCGCCTCGGCGACGCCGGCGCCGGGCATCGCGAAGCCCTTGCAGTCGACGGAGGCGTCCTCCTCCCCCAGCGGGTCGAAGTCGGCCTCGGCGACCAGGGCGTCGGGCGACTCGTCGGTCGGGTCGTAGGCGTTGGGGTCGATGGGGTTCATGGCGGGCATGGGAATCGCTCCTCTGGTCGGATCGGGTGGGTCGGGTATGGGTCGAGTTGGGTCGGGCCCGGTCGGATTCGGTCCGATCGGGTCGGGTCGGGAGGGCCCGCGCCGGGACGGTCCGGCGGCGCGGGGCGGCCCCGGCTCTTTAGGCGAAGTTCACGAACTTCGAGTCGGAGAGCAGCTTGCGCATCGTCTTGACGACCGTCGCGGGCTTGCCGGGCTCGATCTCGCGCGGGCGCATCTCGAAGCGCTCGACGTGCCCGTCGACGATGTCGGGGGCGAAGATCTCCTCGGTGATCGAGATGGCGCCCTTGGGGCAGATGTCAGCGCAGCAGCGGCACTTGACGCACTTGGCGGGGGTGTGCTCGATGCCGAACACGCCCGTCGCGCGGTCGTCGAACTTGGCCAGGGCCCCGGTGGGGCAGAACACGGCGCACAGGCGGCACGACCCGCAGGCGTCGGTGTCGAACGAGACCGTGCCCCACAGGCGGCTCGACACGGTCGTCTCGGACGGGGCGCCCAGGGCGTTCAGCGAGGCGAGCAGCCTGCCGCGGCGGGTGGGCACGTGGTGCGGCAGCGTGCCGTCGCGCCCGACCTTCTGGGGCAGGACGCGCTCCGGCTCGGCGTCGGCGCCCGCAGCGTCCTCGGAGGCGCCGTCGAAAGCGGGCTCCCCGCCGCTTCGCAGGGAGGACGCCCGCCGGGCGGGCGCGCCGTCGGGGATTGCGAGGTCGGAGGTCGCGCCGCCGGGGATTGCGGCGGCAAAGGGCGCCGCGGTCCGCACGCAGGCGGGCAGCTCGTCGGCGACCGCGATCTCGATGGGGGAACCCCAGGCCTCGAGCAGCGACGACGCGCTCTCGCACACCGCCTCGGCGGCGCGGAAGCCGGCGACGTGCTCGCAGGACGCGCAGCGGTGCCCGACGAGCGTCAGGCGCTCGCACCCCCGCTCGGCCAGGGCGGCTACCAGGCTCTCGTCGACGCGGCCGAGGCAGGTGACCTCGACCACCCTGCGCTCGTCGTAGGAACCGAACGCCGCGTCGAGCTTCCTGGTGCAGGCCACCGCCACCTCGCCGCCGGTCGCGTCGAGCGCCGCGGCGAGGCGGGCGAGCAGGTCGTCGTCCTCGGGGTGACGCGCCTCGAGGGCGCAGGTGGGACACACCGTCGCGCAGGTCCCGCAGCCGATGCACCGGGACGCGTCGACGCTGAGGAGCCCGTCGACGACCGAGATGGCCCCGCTCGCGCAGGCATCGGCGCAGGCGTGGCACCCGGCGTTGCGGTTGCGCACCTCGACGCAGCGGTTCGGGTGGACCTTGACGTCGGGGCCGTCGAGCCGCTCGAGGACGCCGAGGGCGTTGCGCGGCGCACGGGCCTTCGGCGCGGCGCAGGCCGCGGAGGGCGTGGCCGTCCGGGACAGGACGGCGGGCGGGGCGACGGGCGGGACGGCAGGGGTCTGGTTCGACATGGGCAGATCCTTTCATGGGCACGGGGAACGGCTGGGGATGCGCCGCGGCCCGGACGGGCCGGGGCTGCCGGGCGGGCCGGCAGGGCCGTGGCAACCGGATGGCCGGACGGCCGGACGGGCAGACCGGGAAGCCCGGGCAGCGGGATTCGGGCCGAATCTGAAAAAAACGACGTTGCGAACGATTTCGCACCGCGAAAACTGCCGCAGTGGGGTCAGGATGTATGAAACGATTGGCAATTTGGCAAGCTGATTTTCCAAACGCCGTTCCAACCCGTTCCCAAATCGTTCGTAACGCGCGGTTTTTCAGACAACCCGCGCGCATCCCCAAGGTCGCGGCGAAAGCCCCTGGAGGCGTGCAGCGATCGCGGCCGGCGGAACGCCCGCACGGGCGGCGCCGGCGGCCGGGTGCGGATCGGGAAAGGGAGGGGGACCGATCCGCGCTTCGGCTGCACGTCACCAGAGGCTTTCGCGGCCGCGGGCGCGATGGGGGCGCGCCCGCGGCGCACGCGGAAAGCCGGTGGTGCAGACTTGTGGGACTTGCAGACTTGCGGGACTTGCAGACTTGCAGGACTTGAACCTGCGGGGCACGCCTCGCCGCCCGCGGGCGTACGGTGGCTTGTCGGCGCGCCGCCCCAGGTCAGCCGGGGCGCCGCGCCACCCGCGGGCAGCGCC
>DBEYOB010000042.1:0-25223 GCA_048173955.1 Coriobacteriales bacterium | reverse complement strand
TGATCTCGGTCGAGTGGGCGCGCATCCCGCACCTCTACTACGACTTCTACGTGTACCAGTACGCGACGGGCTTCGCTGCGGCGATCGCCCTGTCGCAGCGCATCCTTGCGGAGGGCGAGCCGGCGGCGGCCGACTACCTGGGCTTCCTTGCGGGCGGCTGCTCCAAGTCGCCGATCGACCTTCTGCGGGGCGCGGGCGTGGACATGACGACCGCCGAGCCGATAGAAAACGCGCTCGCCGAGTTCTCGGGCCTGCTCGACGAGTTTGCCGCCATGATGGGCGCGTGAGCCCGCTCCGGCAGCCAATCGCAAGTGGGCGGCCCCCGGAACACCTTCCGGGAGCCGCCCACGTTTGAGATGGTACGCTTGCCGAGACGATGCGCGGCGCTGGGCCTAGCGCCTGAGGCTCTCCGCCCAGGCACGGAGCTCGTCGATGCCCGGGTTGCCGTTGAGCATCTTGCCGGCGAGCACGGTCGCGCCCTTGGCGATGCCCTCCATGCGTTCGGGCGCCTTGCCGAGGTTGCTGCCGCCGCTCGTTGCGAAGGGGACGACGGTCTTGCCGGCAAAGTCGTACGACTCGAGGAACGTGTCGATGATGCGCGGCTCCACGTACCACCAGATGGGGAAACCGACGAACACGGTGTCGTAGGCGTCCATCCCGTCGACCGCGCCTGCAATGGCGGGACGGCAGGTCTCATCCCGCATCTCGACGGAGCTGCGGCTCGATGCATCGTGCCAGTCGAGGTCGGCCTCGGTGTAGGGCGTCTCGGGGGCGATCTCAAAGAGATCGGCACCGGTTGCTTGCGCGAGGTTTTTGGCGACGCGCGCCGTCGTCCCGGAGGATCCTGTGGCGGAGAAGTATGCGACCAACGTGCTCATGGCAAATCCCCTCTCGTGCTCGTGCCTGTATTTGCGCCTGCGCTCGCAGATATACCCCACGGAAGCGGCGGTGCTCTCGCCCGGATGCGATATTCGGTAAAATGACACAATGTCATTATAAGAGGGATCAAATATGGGTGGGAGGCATAATGCAGGGTGGGGAGCATGGGACATCGAGTGCATGAAACGTTACCTGGGTATCAAAAATATAATTAGCGCCCATAATTGCTCGAAACGCGGTTCCTTGTGGCCAGAATCGCGTCGAATGCGTTTGCTGCACGCGATTGCACGGTGGCGGCTGCGACGAAAGGGCTGGTCGACGGAGGGCAGTGCGCCCCGATTCGCTCCGGGTGCACCGCATTTCGATGGGTAACTGGGCGTTAATTTTAGAAATTAAGTTAAACTATATAAGAAATGATAATCAATCCATACTGACCGCCTCATTTACAGCTTGAATGGCAGTGGTCGCATTCGATGCCTTATGCATGTGCGCAGATTTATGCCGTTGCGGTTCGTCGATGGCGCGGAAACGCGGGTGACTTGACGGGTGCTGACGGCTGTGCGGGCTGACGGCTGTTTACTTTCTGAAAGCGTTGTATCGAGCACGTTTTTTACCTGGTGGTTTTCCGAAGTTGACCACAGTCTATCAAATAGGAAATCTTTTCAGCCCGCACAGCCGTCGTTCACCCCCCTTAGCCGTCCGCCCACGCGCCCGCCCGCCGTTTCGCGTTGCCGCCGTGTGGTATCCTGACGCAGGTCGACGTTCGGGCAGCGCGCAAGGTGCGCTTCGTCCGAGGGGCGCGTTTCCGTGCGCCGGTTGCCGAGGCGGCCGATGCGGGGTCCTGCGTTGCAGGGGAGAGGAGGGGTGTGGACATGACCGGTTGCGGTGCGGCGTCTTCGCCCGATGCCACGTCCTTCGGGGCGCCCCCCGACATCGTGGTCGTCGTAGAGGACGACGCCCGCCTCGAGGCCGCCGAGCGTCTGGTCGGGCGTTTGGGCGTCCCGGTCGTCGAGGTCGCATCCAATCCCTGTCCCAAGGATGCCGCCTCGATGCGGACTCGCACTCCTGTCTCCGAGATGCCGGCACCGCCCATCGCCCTGCGTTTCGACGCCGAAGGTCTTTCCCTGGTCGGCGGGGGCATGGAGCTGCGGGGCGACTTCACCCGGATGCTCCCGCGCCTCAAGTCCGCCAACCTCAACCGCGAGCTGCTCGTCCGCGCCGCGCGGCTCAAGGGCTTTGCCGGTACGCCGCACGCGGTCGATGCCACGGCGGGCCTGGGTGAGGACTCCCTCCTGCTCGCGGCGTCTGGCTTCGAAGTGCTGATGCTCGAAAACGACCCCGTCGTGGCGGCATTGCTCGCGGATGCCCTGAGCCGCGCTGCCGACGTTCCCGAGCTGGCGCCCGTTGTCGGGCGGATGCGCCTCGTCGAGGCGGATAGCGTCGCCGAACTTGCGCGTATGCGCGCTGCGGGCGAGGCGCCCGACGTGGTCTACCTCGACCCGATGTTTCCCGAGCGCCGCAAGAGCGCGGCGGTCAAGAAGAAGTTCCAACTCATCCACCATCTCGAGCGTCCCTGCCCCGAGGAGGAACAGGTCGCGCTGCTCGAGGCTGCCCTCGTCGCGGGTCCGCGCAAGGTGGTCGTCAAGCGCCCGGTCAAAGGTCCGCATCTCGCCGGCGTCAAGCCGAGCTACACGATCGCCGGCAAGGCCGTGCGCTACGACTGCATCGTCCCTCCGCGGGGGTAGGCGCCACTTGGCTCTGCCAAATGGCTTATGTATCTATGTGCTATACTGCTATCATCAGATATACACACATGTTGCCTTCGCGGAAGGGGTAACGCCGTGCCGATTGATACTGCTGCAGCCCATGGATTGCCGGGGTCAAAGCAAGTTCAAATGAACACGCGCATTGAGGAGGGGCTCAAAAAGGCAGGGGACGATGTTCTGGCGCGACTCGGCTATTCACCCTCGGTGGCGGTGCGGGGCTTGTGGCGCTACGTGGTGGACAACCAAGACGATGCGGGCGCCATCGCGAAGGTTATAGAGCCGTCTGCGGCCGAAGGCCTGTCCGATGCCGCGTCGCGCAAAGTGGAGGCAACGCGTTCGATTCGGGAGCTGTTTGCCTGGACTGCCGCCGACCTCGGCATAGGGGATGCTTCGCCCAGCGGTGCGCCGACCAGCGGCGAGGCACCCTCGTGGGACGATCTGCGTGACGATTGGTACATGGAACGGCTTGGGAGGGAAGGGGCGTGAGGCGGATGCGGTTGATGCGCGTACTTCTCGACACCAACGTGTGGCTCGATGCCTACGATGGCAACCGACTCGGTTCCAAACGCGCCAACGAGTTGATAGACCGCTGCGAAAAGGCCGGGGTCGAGCTTCTCTATGCCACAGAATCAGTCAAAGACGTCTACTACCTCATTTCCGCCTCGCTCAAGAGGCAGGCTCGCAAAGACGGCGGGGCGTTGTCGGAAAGCCAGGCCAAGGCGGTTTCTGCCTACGCGTTTGCCTGCGTCGCCAATATGGATGAGATTGCCACCGCGGTCGGCATGGACAGTTCGGACATATGGCTTGCCCAGAAATACCGGGCCATACACACTGACTTCGAGGACAACCTTGTGCTTGCCGCTGCCCGGCGTGCCAAGGCGGACTGCCTGGTGACCAACGACGACGCTCTGCTCCGCCACGCTCCTGTGGCGGCCCTCTCGGTCGACGACGCCCTCGCATTGATGGAGACGCCGTAGCGCCCGGGCTTGTGCGGCGTCCGTGCGGGGTGCGCCCCGCCCCGCCTGCGGGGAATACCGCTACAATACCGGGGCCAAACATCTGCAAGCCACCCCGCGGCTCCCCATGTGCCGGGGTGGGGATAGGAGCCCCATGCCAAGCCTAGCGGAGGAAATCTCCTCGCGGCGCACGTTCGCCATCATCTCGCATCCCGACGCGGGCAAGACCACGCTGACTGAGAAGCTGCTGCTCTACAGCGGCGCCGTCCAGACGGCCGGATCGGTCAAGGGCAAGGGCGGCTCGCGCCACGCGGTGTCCGACTGGATGGAGATCGAAAAGCAGCGCGGCATCTCGGTCACGTCGTCGGTGCTGCAGTTCCACTACGACGGGCACTGCGTCAACATCCTCGACACCCCGGGCCACCAGGACTTCTCGGAAGACACCTACCGCACCCTCATGGCGGCCGACGCGGCGGTCATGGTCATCGACGGCGCCAAGGGCGTCGAGGCGCAGACCATCAAGCTCTTCAAGGTGTGCACGCTGCGCCACATCCCCATCTTCACGTTCGTGAACAAGCTCGACCATGAGACGCGCGACCCCTTCGACCTCATGGACGAGATCGAGACGGTGCTCGGCATCGCCACCTATCCCATGAACTGGCCCATCGGCAACGGGCGAAACTTCCGCGGCGTCTTCGACCGGGCGAGCCGCCACGTGCTGGCGTTCGACGGCGACGGGCGCGCCAACGCCACCAAGAAGGTCGCCGAGGTGGAGGCGGAGCTCGGCGACCCGGCGCTCGACGAGCTCGTCGGGCACGAGAACCACCAGAACCTCATGGACGACATCGAGCTGCTCGACGGTGCGGCCGACGAGTTCGACCTCGAGGCCGTGCGCACGGGCCGGCTCTCGCCGGTGTTCTTCGGGTCGGCGCTCACCAACTTCGGCGTCGAGCCGTTCCTCAGGGACTTTTTGCGCCTGGCCCCCGCCCCCGCGCCGTATCGCGACTCCCTCACAGGCGATGAGGTCGAGCCGGCTGAGAACGACTTCTCGGGCTTCGTCTTCAAGATCCAGGCCAACATGGACAAGAACCACCGCGACCGCATCGCCTTTTTGCGCATCTGCTCGGGCAAGTTCGAGCGCGGCATGGACGCCCTCCACGTGCAGGGCGACCGCAGGCTCAAGCTCGCCACGGGCACGGCCATGATGGCTGACGACCGCGCCACGGTCGACGAGGCCTACGCCGGCGATATCGTGGGCCTGTTCGACCCGGGCATCTTCTCGATCGGCGACACGCTCTGCACGGGCAGGCGCCGCGTGCAGTACGCCGGCATCCCCACGTTCGCGCCCGAGCACTTCGCCCGCATCTCGCAGGTGGACACCCTCAAGCGCAAGCAGTTCATCAAGGGCATGGAGGAGCTGGCGCAGGAGGGTGCGGTGCAGATCTTCCGCGAGCTCGGCGCCGGTATGGAGAGCGTGATCGTGGGCGTGGTGGGCGTGCTGCAGTTCGACGTGCTCGAACAGCGCCTCAAGAGCGAGTACCACGTCAACGTGCGGCGCCAGCCGCTCGGCTACTCGCACATCCGCTGGATTACCAACGGCCCCGACGAGATCGACGTCCGCACGCTCAACCTCACGCGCGACACCCTGCGCATCGAGGACATGCGCGGCGGCAAGCTGCTGCTCTTCACGAGTCCGTGGAACATCGACTGGGCGACCGAGCACAACCCCAAGCTCAAGCTGTCCGAGTTCGGCAACGTGACGTTCTAGGCGGAGGCGACGTTCGGGTCGGGCGCCCCGGGTAGGGTGTCCGCCCGCCGAGCTGGCCGGGGCCGTCCGCTTTGGCGGGCGGCCCGCCCTGTGCCTACTTGGCTGTCCCCTGCGTTTTCTGTGAGGTCGTTTCTGCGCCATCGTGGCATCAGCCGATCCGAAAGGGTGTAAAATGCCGAACGCAGAGGGTGTAAAATGCCGAACGACGGAATCTACGGCGGTAAAAGCGATGGTAGGAGGGCAGCTGCCGGTCGTCTGACGCCGCATGGATACAAGCCCCGTCTCATAGAGAAACGCCTCGATGCACTTATGCGAGCCTTTGGCTGCGTCGAGATAACCGGGCCGAAATGGTGCGGCAAAACATGGACGGCGCTCTCGCGTTCTGCGAGCGTGACAAAGCTGGATCGTCGGGAAGAACGCGATGCGGCTGAGGTCGACCCGATGCTTGCGCTACTGGGAGACCCCCCTCACCTCGTCGATGAATGGCAAGAGGTGCCGGAGGTTTGGGATGCTGCCCGCCGTTTTGTAGACGATGCCGGCAACGAGCGGGGACTGCTGCTTTTGACCGGTTCCACCGCGCTCAAGAAGGCGGACAGAGGCAGTGTGCGCCATTCGGGCGCGGGGCGCATCGCGCGTCTCGCCATGCGTCCCATGTCGCTTGTCGAGCTGGGTGAGTCGACGGGCAAGGTGAGTCTCAAGGCGCTTCTCGAAGGTCGGGGGCTGAGCCCCCTGCGCCATGAGACGGAGGTGGCGGACGTGGCGCGTTGGTGCTGCCGCGGCGGGTGGCCCGCGAATCTGGCCCTCGACGATGAGAGCGCCTATGAGACTGCCGGTCAGTATCTGCAGTCGGTCCTCGATGTGAACGTAATCGACGAGGACAAATCCCCTGAAATTGCGTTCGCGCTTATGAAGTCCCTGGCATTCAATGCAAGTCAGGCGGTTACCTATCGGACCCTTGCGTCGGATATGTCATACGGAGAGGGGCGACGTGTCGACGACGACACGGTCCGTTCGTATCTGGAGTTGTTCGGCCGCTTGCATCTTGTCGAAGACCTGGCGGGATGGGAACCGCCAATGCGGGCGAAGGCTCGGGTGCGCGTCAAGCCAAAGCGCTACTTTGTCGATCCGTCGCTTGCGGCGGCCCTGATGGGGGCAACGCCCCCGCGCCTGCTGCGCGACACGCAGTCGCTCGGTCTGCTGTTCGAGAATCTCGTTCTGCGCGATTTGCGCGTGTTTCTCTCCACCTATGCCGGAGTGGGCAACGCGGTTTCGTACTATCGCGACGACAAGGGTCTCGAGGTGGATGCCGTTGTCGAGTATGCTGGCGGATGGGCGGGCATTGAAATCAAGCTGAGCGACACCAAGGTCGACGAGGCTGCGTCCAATCTTTTGCGCCTGCGCGACAAGGTGACGGCCAACGTTGCGGAGCGTCCCTCGGAGCCGCTCTTTCTTGCCGTCATCGTGGGACGGGGAAGTCTTGCCTATCGTCGAGACGACGGGGTATACGTGATTCCCGCCGCGGTACTCGGGGCGTAGCCGAGATGGAAACGAACATGCCGGAACCTCCGGTCCTCAAAGGGCCGCATACCCCGCCGTTCATCCAGACGGTCGGCGTCCGTTGGGACCTCGTGCGCGGCGACGCCTACCTGCGCGACATTCCCGCGCTCGCCGGCTTGGGGGAGCGGCCGCTCGCGTTGACCTCGAACGTGACGTTCTTCGTGGGCGAGACCGGCTCGGGCAAGTCGACCCTGCTCGAGGCTATGGCGGTCGCCTGGGGGCTCAACCCCGAGGGCGGCACGCGGAACTACGCCTTCTCGACGCGCGACTCGCACTCCGCCTTGAGCGAGGGCATCGAGATGCGGCGCGGCCTGCTGCGCCCTTGGAGCGCGTTCTTTTTGCGGGCGGAGAGCTTCTACAACGTGGCGACCGCCGCCGAGGGGTACGACCGGATGGCCTACCGCAACCCGGCGACCGGTCGCCGACGCCTGCTCCACGAGATGTCGCACGGCGAGGCGTTCCTCGGCTTCATCCAGGATGCCTCCAAGGAAAACGGCCTCTACCTGCTCGACGAGCCCGAGGCGGCGCTCTCGGTGTCGCGCCAGCTCACGCTGCTGCTCGAGATGCACCGCCTGGCCTCGCATGGCAGTCAGCTCATCGTGGCCACGCACTCGCCGATCTTGCTCGGCCTCCCCGGCGCCCAGATCGTCTCGTTCGACGGGGGAGGGCTGCACGGCATCTCCTACGAGGAGACCGAGAGCTACCAGCTCACGGCACTGTTCGTCAACGACCGGGACCGCCTGCTGCGCGAGCTGCTGGGGGACGAGGCGGGGGACTGACGGCGGCTGCAGCGGCCGGAAGTTGGAAGCGGCCAGAAACCGGCGACGGCGTTGGCTCGGAGCGCCTGCCGACAGAAATTCGGGCAAACGTAGCAAGTCGGACGGGTATGCACGGAGTGGGACGGCGCGAGGCACAGCGCTTGGAGAAACGTATTAAAGTTGAAATCCCATTTTGGGAATTGTATTTTCTAAAATCGCAACATGCTGGCATGGCTGGTCCCTGCACCTTTTCAAGCAGCCGTGCATACTCGTTCGACCTGCTACGCATCGGTCAAATTTGGTCGGAAGTGCCGTGGCTGGCAGGCGGGTCCGACGCTTCGGTTCCATGCGGGCTCGTCCGTCGCTCCGGTATCTTCTGCCGTTCCGGTACCTTCTGCCGTTCGGGCACCTCTGCCGTTCCGGTACCTTCCGCCGTCTCGGCGTGTCGGCCTGTCCGTGTACGAGCGCTGCGTCCGTGCAGGTAGGCGATGATGTCGTCGCGCAGCTCATCCCGCTTGCGATGCCATTCTGTGCCGAAATCGCGAGCGTCGAGCTTATAGCCGATGCTCTTTGCCGTCTTGCGGACGATTTTGTCGAACCGATGCACGTCGAACAGCATCTCCTTTGTTATGGTGTCCGCCGCGATGCCCAATGCCACCAGGTCGCTTGCCCGGGCGTAGTCGCGCACAACGTTGTCGGTTCCCTCGTGGCTCTGCCTGCCGTCGTATTCCAAGGCAAAACGTGCTTCGGGCCAGAACGCATCGCAAGCGACCCAGGATCTTCTGAGAAGCTCCCGCTTGGTTGCCGGTATATCGATGCGGGGATTCATAGTGGGGAACGGCAATCCGTAGCCGCCATGGGAACGCGGCATGCAGGCCAGCACGACCATGGCGGATTCCATGACCGACGCCGAGCCGTCGAGGATGAAGCGCAGTGCACTGCGCGCCTGTTTGACGCCATAAGCCCTGCCTGCGGCGTCGACGAACCGCCTGAGGCGTGCGACCGAAGTGAGCGGCATGCAACGAGAGGCTGACGGGCATCCAGGGTGGGGCATGCCGTAAAAGCCGCACGTCTCAAAGCCAAGCATCACCAGCTGGGGCATGCTGAAGCGTGGAGCCAGCTGCAAGAACAAGAATTCAGGCGTGGCGAGGTGAACCCCGCCCAGCAGGGGCACGAACGATGCCGGGGGCAACGGGCCGCCCCAGACGCTGCATGTACGCGACGAAGATGCCCTGCGATTCTCGGATGCCGGTACGAGCAGGTTGACCGGTGCAAGCTCCTCCAATCCTGCTGCGGCGGCAGGCGGAAGGCGATGGGCCCATGGTTGCCGTTCGTTGTCGGTGCGTCTGCGGCGCTGGTGGGCGAACGCGCCCGAATCAAGCACGGGTCCCGTCAGCAGCCGTTCCTGCAGGTCGCGCAGTTTCGGTTCGATGAGCGAGAGGTAGTCGCGATCGTCGGGAGTTTTCCCGGCGAGCTGCCGCATGCTCGAGGGTCTTAGCCCACAGCGCCTGAGGCCTGCGCCACGGATTCGGTTTGGTCGAGGCGGGGGCGTTTGGTGCAGCGCAGTCGATGCCACAGCGCCCAAGCGGTCCACGCGCAAAGGTAGGTCGGAGTGTTAGCCATGCATTCAACTGTAGCCTGCCGCGTTTTGTTTTCGCATGTGGTCCCTGTGGAATCTGGAGAGCTCTAACGCAAGCGTGACAAAGGGGCATTTGGAGCTTTTACCTGGATGTTTGCTAGAGATACCTCTGGAGGTGGGCCACAAAGGACGTCAGGTTTGGGTCGATTACATCATCTTACGTAAACCAAGTGGTCTGGTTTTATCGGCTGTGGCCGCGCGATCCGGCAGTGCATGGCCCGCTGTTTTCCGACGGGATTTCGCCGTTTCGTGGCAAAAGCGACGGGTATGCATGGGCCTTTGGGGCTGTCGGGATGGTTCTTGGTTGTGCCAAAGGGCAAGGCGGGGGATACGACCTGCGGTTATCATGGCAAAGGAGCGGGGAAGGAGTCCGTTGCGATCGCGACAGGGGCGCTGTGCTCCGCCTTCATCCATGCATACCCGTCCGTTTTGCTACGCCTGCCCCGATTTTCGGTCGGAAGTCGCCTCTTTGTCCCACCCGTTGTGCCGCACGTGTTCGTTCACCGCGTCACAGATGCGGCGCATGCCCTCTTGGAGCATCGCGCGCGGACATGCGAGGTTAAGCCGGATGAACCCGTCGGAGTTCTGCACGAACATGTTGCCGCCTTCGAGGAGCACGCCCGCGTTGTAGGCAAAGAACCGCGGCAGGTCGTCATCGGGGCCAAAGTAGTCGCCCAGGTCGACCCAGGCGAGATAGGTCGCCTCGCTCGCCCGATACCGGGCAAGGGGCAGATGTTCGGATAGGTAGTCTCCCACAAAGGCAAAGTTGCCGTCGAGGTAGGCGCACAGCTCCTCGACCCACGGCTCGCCCAGCTCGTAGGCCGCCTGCGCCGCTGCTATGGAGAGAGGGTTGTCGAAGTTGTAGTGCCGCTCGAGCCAGGTCGCGCGCAGCCCGTCGTCTCGGATGACGATGTTCGAGGGCATCATGCCGGCGAGGTTGAACGTCTTGCTCGGCGCAATGCAGGTGACGAGGCGCCTGTATTCGGGCATGACTTTGCCGAGTGGGATGTGCCGCTGCCCGGTGCGCAGCAGGTCGCAGTGGATCTCGTCGGAGATGACCCACATCCCGTGTCGCTCGATGAGTTCGGCGAGACGGCCGAGCTCTTCGTCGCTCCATACGCGCCCGGTAGGATTGTGGGGGTTGCAGAACACGAAAAGCGTCGTCTTTTCGTCGGCCATCTTGCGGTCGAGGTCGTCGAAGTCGATGCGGTAGCGGCTGTTTTCGTTGAGCAGGTCGCTGCACACGCAAGGGCGTGCGTTGAAATCGGCGGCATACTTGAAATACGCATACGAGGGCGTGAGGAACAGGACCTTCTCGTCGGGCTCGGTGATGTATTCGACCAGTTCGTACGGCGCCGGGATGACGCCGTTGGACATGACGAGTTCGTGCTTGGGGAACGTCCAGCCGTAGCGCCGGTCGCACCAGCCGCGAAACGCCTCGTAGTAACCGGGGTCGTACACGCGCGTGTAGCCAAAGATGCGCCGGTCGAGGCGCCTGCGCATCCCCTCGATCACCACGTCGGGCGTGGCGAACTCCATGTCGGCGACCCACATGTGGATGAACTCGTCGTCGGCATAGGGAAACGACATCGTGCCGTCCGGGTCATGGAATACCCTTGCGGGCGTTCCTCTCTACCTTCTCTGTTCCAGTGCGAGGAGCGCCTTTTTGCGTTCGAGTCCGCCGGCGTAGCCGGTGATGCTGCCGTTTGCGCCGAGCACGCGGTGGCACGGCACGATGATCGACACGGGATTGCGCCCCACCGCCCCGCCCACGGCGCGTGCGGAGATCCGCGTTGGGTTCTGCCCGTCAGGGCGCTGTCCGAGGGAATCGGCGCACTGGGCCCGCTGCCGCTCCAGCTCATGCGCGAGCGCCCCGTAGCTCGTCGTCTGCCCATAGGGGATTGCGAGGAGCAGGTTCCACACCTCGAGCTGGAAGGGCGTGCCGAGCAGATGGAGCGGAGGCGTCTCGGACGGGCGCTTGCCGGCAAAGTAGGCATCGAGCCATGCGCATGCTGCGGCGATGTGCCCATCGGCCGCTCCGTGCACTTGTTCGCGCGCCCGGGTGTCCCCGACAGCGTCCGCTACGTCCCGGCTAACGACGAGCCCCGTCGATCCGAAGCGGCCAAAATACTTCTGTCCCTCGAACCAGAGGCCCGTCAGCCCCAAGTCGTCTGCCGCAAGCACGACCGTGCCGAGCGGCGAGGCATACGCTTGCGTTGTCATCGCCATCTGCCTGTCTGCCGTCATTTGGCCACCGCCTTCTTCACGGCCGGCTTCTTCGTCTTGGACGCCCAGTCGCGCAGATCGGGTATCGCACCACCGGCAATCGCCCACAGGTACAGGCTCGCCACGCTGCCGCAGGGGGAGTAACGGCGTCGGTACTTGGCAAAGAGCTGCGGCGTGATGCGGCGGTGGTGGTAGAGCATGCGCATGCCGCGTTGGATGGCGAGGTCGTCGTAGGCCAGCACGTCGGGGCGCTGCAGGCAAAAGAGCAGGATCATCTCGGCCGTCCAGCGTCCGACGCCCGCAAGCGACGAGAGCGCCGCGATGGCCTCCTCGTCGGGCATCGCACGCACGGCGTCGAGGTCGAACTCCCCGCTTGCGACGCGCTGTGCGAAGTCGAGCAGGTAGTCCGCCTTGCGGAATGTGATGCCGAGCGCCTGCAGGTCGTCGCGCCCGGCGGCGAGCACGGTCGCGGACGTCACCGTGCCGAGGCGCTCCCGCATGCGTGTCCAGATGGTGGCCTGGGCCTTGGTGGATATCTGCTGGCCGATGATGTGGTGCGCGACCGACGAAAACAGGTCCGGATCGACCTCGCGCTCCACAGGGCCTATGGCGTCGATGGCCGCAGCGAGCCGTTCGTCGCGCGAGCGCAGGTGGTCGAGCTCTTTGGCGCCGTATGCAAAGTAGGCCATGGGACCCTCCCGGTGTCGCCCTATTCCAAGGAGCGCGTCGGTTCGATTCTTCGATGTGGAGCGCGGCGTCCTGCCCGACGTGGAAGAAGTATACGATATCCACTCGATGGGCCTCTTGGTCGACGTGGAAGTAGATGCGGTAGCTGCCGACGCATGTCCTGGCCCTGCAGCACCTCTCTACCCAAAGCGCTATACTTACGCGGTCACGCACGATGACGAGCTTGCCCGGCGCTCGCCGATTCCGTGCCTCGATGCAACCGCCGCATGCAGGTTGGCCTAAGTCGGAGGTCGCATGTCCACCGTTCTCCTCATCGTCATCTATGCCGCCTTTGTGGGCCTCGGCATCCCCGACTCGCTGTTCGGTGCGGCGTGGCCGGCCATCTACGGTGACTTTGACCTACCGGTCTCGCTGGGCTCCGTCGTCACCATGGTCGTCTCGTGCGGGACCATCGCCTCAAGCCTCGCCTCCGCCACAGTGATCAACCGCTTTGGAACGGGCAGGGTCACCGCCGTCTCAACCGCGCTCACTGCGTTGGCGCTGCTGGGCTTTGCCCTCGCGCCGAGCTACCTGTGGCTGTGCGTGTTTGCCGTGCCGCTGGGTTTGGGCGCCGGCGCCATCGACACGGCGCTCAACAACTACGTTGCGCTGCACTACAAGGCGGCGCACATGAACTTTCTGCATTGCGCCTACGGCGTGGGCATCACGGTGAGCCCGCTCATCATGTCGGTCGCGCTCGCCGCCGGCTCGTGGCGCGCCGGCTATCTGGGCGCGACCGCCTGCCAGGTGGCGATCGCCCTCCTCACCGTCGCGGTCCTTCCTTTGTGGGGCAAGGTCGGTCGATCTTCGGGGGACGCGGGGGAGGAGACCGCGGCGCCTCGCACGGTGAGCCCCGCCGCGCTCCTCCAGCGCGCCGACGTGCGGCTGGCATGCCTTGTCTTTCTGGGGTCGGTCGCCATCGAGGCCATCTGCAATACGTGGGCCGCGAGCTACCTCGTCAACGCGCGCGGCATGGGCGCGGGCGACGCCGCCGGCATGGTGACGGTCTACTTCGTCGGCATGGCGCTCGGCCGCTTCCTCTCCGGCCTGCTCGCCAACCGCTTCACGAGCAGGCAGCTCGTGGGCGTCGGCCAGCTCGTCACCCTGGCGGCAATCGTCTCGCTGCTGATGCCCCTGCCGCTTTCGGCGGCGCCGGTGGGGCTTTTCCTCGTGGGCTTTGGCAACAGCCCGCTCTATCCCAACATGCTCCACCTCACGCCGCGCCTCTTCGGCCGCGACCTCTCCCAATCTGTGGTCGGCGTGCAGATGGCCGCCTCCTATGTGGGGTCGCTCGCCATTGCGCCGCTCTTTGGCGTGCTGGGCCAGGCGTTCGGCTTCTGGCTGTTCCCGGTGGTGCTTCTCGTGCTGAGCTTGGCGGTGCTCGGGGCGTTCCTCGCGCTCATGCGGCTCAAAGGATGGAGGCCGCGGAGGCGCGCTGGCATGCGGTTGCCGGGGCGGCACTGAGGGCCGTGGCGCCGGGGCGGTCGGGCCGGTGTCAAGGGGGCGACCGCTTCGACGGCGGCTCTTTCGACGGGATTTCGCCTGTTCGTAGCAGATCGTTCGGGTATGCGCGACTATGTGGGGCGTTGCGGGGGTCTCGTCGAAGAAGGGCAATCGCGAATAGGATACCAGAGTGGCATCTACCTGCGAAAATGCCAAATGACGTCATTGCTTGCCTGTTGCGGGCGTCGTCGGTGCGAACCTGACGCCCCGTTTTTGTCATGCACACCCGTGCGATCTGCTACGCCGGCCCCGATTTTCTGTCGGAAAAGACCATGCGCCCCGTACGCCTCTTCCTTGCCCTGTTCCCTTCCCGCTTTGTAAGCCAAGGAGTCCTTTTTGTAAGCAACATCGATGGCGCCGCCACTGTCCGAGCGCGACAATGCGGATGGGTCGTCTAAAATGCGCGAAGCTCCATGGGAACGATTGATATGCGCGGAACCCCGCGCTAGAGAAGCGGAAAGGATCGATTTGGCATGGGGCACGGTTTTGGGCTGTCGGGCGCGGCGTCGCTCGTCAAGGATTTCCTGAGCGGCTACAGCGAGAGCTTTCTCGCTGCACTTGCCCTGTGGCCCTTCGCGTCGTTTGCCGCCACGCTGCCCATCCTTGCGTACCTGTACCATCGCGACGGACGCCTCAAGTTTGCATCGGTCGTTGCCACCTATCTGGCCGTGCTCTATGTGCTCGGTCTGGGATTCTTCACGCTCTACCCGCCGCCCGATGGGACGTCCGGTCCGGGTATCACCTACGGCGTCCCTTGGCAGCTCGATCCGCTGGCCTTTGTTGACGACCTGCGCCGGGAGGGCCTGAGCGTCCTGCCGCAGATTGCCTTCAATGTGGTGTTCTTCATGCCGTTCGGGTTCATTGCGGGACGTCTGCTGCGTCTGGGTTTCGTCCCGTCGGTTCTTCTCGGCTTCCTTGCGTCGTTTGCCATCGAGGCGGCTCAGGGAACGGGTCTGTTCGGCATGTACCCGTACGCCTATCGCACGGCCGACGTGAACGACCTCATGTGGAACACCTCGGGCGCGGCGCTCGGTTGGATGTGCTCGTGGCTGCTGGGCCGCGTTCTGCCGCCCGGGGCGCTGGCAGAGCCGGGCGAGGTCACGCATGCTCCGGGACTCGTCCGCCGTTGCGTGGCGTTTGCGCTCGACATGCTGCTTGTGGGGCTGATTACGACCGTGCTGTGCGTGGCGATAGAGCTAGTGCTGCGCTCCATGCCCGGCGGCGAGGCGCTCCGCGCGCGCTGGTTCGACTGGCCCTGGGTGCTTGCTGTGGCCGTTGCCGTGTTCGCACTGGTGGAGTGGGTGCTGCCGTGGACGCACGGGGGAGAGACGCCGGGCGGCGGGTTTGTGCGCATGAGCTGCGAGACGCGCGGACGCACGGCCGGTCGGCGTGCTCTGTTCTACCTCGTACGTCTGGCCGTGCTAGGCTTTGCGTGCCTCACACTGCCGTTCACCTGGTGGATGTTCGGACTGTTCTACCTGGCTGCACGCCGCATGCCGTACGACTACATCTAGCCAGCCGAAGAGGGGGCGTCCGCGAGAGGCTGGGCTTTTCCGGCGCGCTCGAGAAACCCTGCGATGATGACGGCCAACGTTACGTGGGCCATGGCCTCTTCGGCGGCGCGCTGCACGTCCTGAAAATGCTCGCCAATCACTACCTGAACGTTCATCCCCACGCCGCATGCCGGATTGGTATGGGTGTCCAGGTGGAGCAGGGGCTTTTCGCCCTCGACTGCCCGGTAGACGTCGAGCATCGTGATGTCCGCGGCGTTGCGGGCGAGGCGTGGCATGGCGTGGCCGGTGACGGAGGCGAGAAGTCCGGCTTTGCGCAAACGTCCCATGAGCTGGCGCACCGACGCCGGATTGCAGGCGAGGCTGCGAGCGATCGCCTCGCTCGAAAGGTCGCTTCCCTGACCTGTTTCGACGAATACCAGCAGATGCAGCGCATCGCTCAGCTTGGTGGAATACGCCATGTGACCTCCGCTCCGCCCGGTGAAGCCATCGCATATGATTTGCTGTCGTTAAAATTATAACAGCCTTGCCAGCGCAAGGCCACCCTGTTACTATTTGCTGTCGGAAAGAAAATTACAGCAAGGATTACGACGGCAGATGTCGACGATGCGGCGGATGCCAACAACACGACGGATGCCGTTTGCAGGAGGGCGAGCGCAGATGGGACAGGGTGGAATCAGACGGGTCGCGGAGATGCTCCGCGACGCCGACGCCGTGGTTGTCGCGGCGAGCAACGGCTTCGATATCGCCGACGGCTACAACCAGTTTGCGGCCGACGCGGAGTTCATGCGCCTGTTCGGCGACTTTCATCGCACCTATGGCCTGACAAGCATGCTTCAAGGCCTTATGGCGCGTTGGGGGGGCGAAGAAGCGCGCTGGGCGTTTTTGGTGCGGCTTATCGACTACGGCTTCCGCAGCTACAAACCATCGCAGGTCATGGAGGCGCTCGATGCGCTCACTGCCGGCCTGCCGCGCTTTGTGATCACCTGCAACTGCAACGGGCGGTTCGAGCGGGCGGGGTTCGATGACGGCGCGATCTTCGAAACTGAGGGCAGCTACGCATATCTGCGTTGTACGGCAGGCTGCGATGCGGCGGACTGCGACGGCGGTGGCTGCGGCGAGGCCTGCTACGATGCGCTTCCGTTCGTCGAGCCCTTGTTTGAGCGTGCATGCGTCTCCTTGACCGTTCCGGCGGACCTGCTGCCGCGCTGCCCGCGCTGCGGCGCCCCGCTCGATGTCATGGTGGGCGACGAGCGCGTCCTTTTCCCGTTGGCACGCCACCGCGACCAGCGTTCGCGTTTCGGAGCGTTCCTCGACGCCCACCGCGGTGAGCGCGTGCTCGTGCTCGAGCTCGGTGTCGGCCAGCGCAACCAGGCCATCAAACTGCCGCTCATGCGCTACGTCTCCAACGCACCGCATGCGATGTACGTTGCGTTCAACCGCGAGGAGGCTCAACTGCCGGCGGGTATGGGGGAGCGGGCCATGGCGGTTACGGGCGATTTGGGGGCGGCGCTGGTCGACCTCGCCGCCCTGGCCGGGGCGAACAGCGGCACGGCGGCGGCCTGCAGTGCGACCCGCGGCGAGGGACGGGTGAACCCATGGGCGGACTGATGGGGCTGTACGCCCAGCACCTGGGCGCGGAAGACGCCGCTGCCCGGCCGAACGGGGCTGCATATGCCGCGGCGGTCGAGCGGGCGGCTCGAGTGCTCGTCGAAGCCGACGCCGTGGTGGTCGGCATCGGCTCGGGCATGTCGAGCGCGTGCGGGTACGACCACTATCACCGCATCCCGGAGTTCGACGAGGGCGGTCGCTTTGCCCCCTTCGAAAAGTCGCACGGATTCTCGACGCTTATGGACGGGTTCTATCATCTCTATGCGACCAACGAGGAGCGCTGGGGCTTTCTCGCCTCCTGCATCTCGTATATGGAGGAATGTCCCGTCGGCACGCCCTATCGCCAACTGCGCGAGTTGCTCGAGGGGCGCGACCACTTCGTGCTGACCACCAACGTCGACGGCCAGGTGCGTCGGGCGTTTCCCTGCGAGCACGTCTGGCTCTTTCAGGGAGACTTCGGCTTTCTGCAGTGCAGCCAGCCGTGTTGCGACGAGCTGGTTCCCGCTGCCGACGCCATGGCGCCGATTCTTGCGGCATTGGGCGCCGACGGCGTGTCGGCTCCGAGCGAGCTGCTGCCACGATGCCCGGAATGCGGTTGGCTTATGGCACCGTGGGTGCGCGACGAGGGTTTTCTCGAAGGCGAGGCATGGCTTGACGGAAAGCGGCGCTACGAGCGGTTTGTCTCCGAGGCGCTCGATGGCGGCGGGCGCGTGGTGCTTCTCGAACTTGGGGTGGGCGGCATGACGCCAAGTGTCATCGAGCTGCCGTTCTGGGATATGACGCGCAAGAACCCCAACGCCTTCTATCTGCGCGTCAATGTGGGCAAAGCGAGCGAGCCGCGGCAGCTCGAGGGCCGTTCCCTGACCGTGACGGGGGACATCGCCGACGTGATGGAGCGGCTGGTGCGCATGTCGCGCGACTAGCGGTCGCGCGGGCGGGTGGGCGTGCGGCCCGGCGCCGTGCGCCTGTGCCATCGTGTTCGTGCAATCTGGACAATCGCCGTTTCTAGACAGTCGCTGTTCGAAAGGATGCTTCAGCATGAGCTTTTACGAGAACCTGGTCACCCAGACCCAGATGAACTTCGAGCGCTACCAGCGCGTCTATGCTGCCGGAGGGACCCCCTATGAGTTGACCGATCGCCCGCCGCTTCCCTATGGTGAGCAGATTGCGCTCGTTGCCGACAAGGTTTGCGAGGCGGAATGCGTTCTGGTGGGCGGTGCGTCCGGCCTGTCCGCTGCGGGAGGCGGCGACTTCTACTATGGCGACACACCGTCGTTTCGCGAGCACTTTGGCAAGTTCGCCGAGAAGTACGGCATCAAAGGCGCCTTCGACGGCAGCTTCCGCCGTTGGGAGACGCCCGAGGAGAAGTGGGCGTTTCTCGCCACGTTCCTCAACACCACCCAGACCGCCCCGGTGCGCGAACCCTATCGCGACCTCGATGCCATTCTCGAGGGCAAGGACTTCTTTATCCTTACCACCAACCAGGACACGCAGTTTGTGAAGCTCTATCCCGAGGACAAGGTTGCCGAGATTCAGGGCGACCACCGCTTTTTCCAATGCGCGCGCTGCTGCTGCAACGAGACGTGGGATGCCGTCGAGCCGGTGCGCGAGATGATCGAGGCGATGGGCGAGGGTACCAGCATCCCCACCGAGCTCATCCCGCGCTGCCCTCATTGCGGCGGCGAGGCGTTCCCTTGGGTGCGTGGCTACGGCAACTTCCTGCAGGGGGCCAAGTACCAGGGCGAGTATGACAAGGTCTCGTGCTATCTCGACGATCACGCCGACAAGAAGATTCTGTTTATCGAGCTCGGCGTGGGCCGCATGACGCCGATGTTCATTCAGGAGCCGTTCTGGAACCTGACGCTCGCCCTGCCCGACGCGTACTACGTCGCGGTGAACGACAGATACGATTTCCTTCCCAAGCAGCTCGAAGACAAAGGGGTGGCCGTCAGGGGGGATATCGCTCGGGTGCTCAGGGACGTGCGGGCGCGTCTGGGAAGGTAGCGCCCGAGTCTTGCGCCGCCCCAAGCTTTACGCGAAACTCTGGTACGGAATATCCCTCCAAAGTGTGCCAGAGTTTCGCGTAAGGTTTTGCCGGCTTGCATTTGCCGGGACGTACTCGCCGGGTCACATACGCCGGGCCGTATCCGCCGGGTTACATCCGTCCGAGCACCTCGGCCTTCTTGGTGTCGTAGTCGCTCCGCTCGATGAGGCCGAGGTCGAGCATCTTCTTGAGCTGGGCGAGCGTTGCCACGGGGTCGTCGGCCGGTGTGCCGCCGGCTGGTGCGCTCTCCGTGTCCGCACGTTCTGCATCCGCATCGCCTGCGGTCGAGCCCGCTGCTCCGCCCGCGCCCGCTGCACCAACGCCTGCTGCACCTGCGCCCGGCCCCATGATCCGCTGCGCCATCGCGGCAAAGGGCTCGGCCGCTGCCATGCCGAGCGCGATGCCCGCCAGGTCGGCCGCACCGCCGCCGGATCCGGGGTTGGCGGCGAACGTCTTCATGATGTCGGCCGAGGTGAGGCGACCCCAGTCGTCGCCCAGAATCCCGAGCACGGCCTTGTCGCCCTGCGCCCCGCGGATCTTCTCGATGTTGTCCATGCCGATCTGGTCGTAGCGGCGGCGCAGCTTGTCGTCGGCGATGTTGAGCGCGGCGATGTTGAAGGCCACCAGGCCCAGGCCGTACTCCTCGAGCGCGTCGGCCACATAGGGAGCGACCTGCTGTGAAAACTCGCCCAACCGCGCCTCGACGCCGAGCAGCTCGGTGTCGAGGTTGTTGAGCCGCTCGGTGAGCAGCGCCTTCACGGTGCTTTGGAACTGCATGCCGAACGTGCGCACCACATCGTCGGGCGTCACGGCGACGACGTTGTTGCCCACGCACGACTGCAGGAAGTGCGCCGCGTCGGTCACGCACGCGCGGTACGAGCCGTGCGCCCGCACCTCGGTGGCGATGCCGAGGAGCTTGTCGCGCACCTGCAGTGGGGTGTCGGTGCCCCAGCGGATTTCGACCGTGGTAGTGGTGCGCACGAAGTAGACTACGCAGTTGAACGTGCTCACGCCGCCCGACAGCATGTTGCGCAGCCGGCTGATAAAGGGGTAGTTCTGGGTCGAGAGCTTGTAGGTGCCGCTGTCGAAGACCTCCTCGACGGTGCCCTCGTTGACGAACACCGCCTGCTCGCCCGGCATCACGACCAGGGTCGAGTTCGTGTTGAAGTCCTCCTCGGGCTGGCGCCACACGAGCAGATCGCCTGACCCGGAGTTCTTGATGACGTCGGTGAAGTGCTTGCGCCCGCCCACGTAGGCGGACTCGTTGGCGTTCCTGAAGATGCTCATGGTCTGGTCGGCCTTTCTCGTGTGTGCGGAGACATGGTTGGGGCGCGGTCGAGGGTCTGTTGGGATTGAGCCGGGGGCGGCTACTGCGGTTCGCTAGTTTTTGGCTTTCCACCAAAAGGGGGGCATGTTCTCATACCAGAGAATGCTGCTTAAATCGCTATGCTGCTCGTAACTCATCGTGCGCTCGTCCTGCCACTTCTTTTCTTGTTCGGCCCAGCGCCGCTTTGCGATCAGATCGCGCTCCACTGCGGCGAGCTCGTCTTCGATTGCAGAGAGCTTTGCGCGAATCTTGCCGATTTTGGCATGATTGACCTGCAGTTTCAGCACGCACAGTGCAAGGGCGACACCCGTGATGAGGGTAAGGATGCCCGGGGCTGCGCCGTTGACGATGCTGAAAACGATCGAAAAGACGAACAGCACGCCGGCGACGACGATGAGAAAGATGCTCTGGGAGCGCTCGATCCCAACTGCTGTCGACTCTTGGAGCTTGAGGTTCTCCTGCTCTTTTTTGGTCTCCTCATACCGGACGATGAGCTCTTTGGCCGACAGTTTGCCGATGCGCTGCCAGTCGTCGCCGACTTCCTCGTGCAGCTCGGCATACCTGGTTTTAGCGATTTCTTTCTTGAACGCGTCAAGCGTCTCTTGCAGGCGCGGCTTTTCGCCGGCCGGGGCAAGCTGGATGGCGTGCTCGGCGCACTCCTCCACTTCGCCGAGGTCTGGCTGGTGCAGGTTCGTGGTGTTCCTGAACTCGTTTGACTTTGCACGTGCCATGCCCCACCACGACCGCCACTCGTCAGCCCGGTCCTGGGCGAGGGCCTTGAAGGAGCGATACGCCTCCTCCTTGAGGCCCAGCGCGCCCAGCTGGGCCTCGGCGCTCTTGAGGCGCGACTCAACCGAGCGCGCGTCGTCAACGTGCAGGTGCTCCACATGCTCCACCGTGCCGATGGTGGTGTTGGTGGTGACATTGTAGTTGTTGACGGCCTTCTCCACCACGAACGGCGTGTTGCAGAACGGACAGACCGCCGCGTCTTGGGAGGGGTCGATGGTGAGCGTCGCACCGCACTGGGTGCACTTCGCGGGAACGAGGGGCATGGCGGGCCTTCCTTTCTGGGGTGTATGCGCAGCCGGATGGACGTCCGACGCTTTTCAGGCGACAGTATAGCCCGCGGGTCGATGCTGCGTTTGTACAAGGGGCACGTCGCACGGCGGCAGGGGTAACGGGTGGCATGCATGGCCCATGGGCCCTTACGGGACAGCGCTAGAAGATATGGGAGGTGGCTGGAGCCTCTCTCCATGAAGCAGAGCCCTCTCCGGGGCATCGCGGGTTAGGATGCAGTCACGTATGGCACCCGTACCGCATTCATGAGGAGGTCCCAGCCATGATCTATCGTACCAGCATCGGCCTCGACGTACACGCCCGCTCGATCTCCGCCGCGGCCTTCGTGCCGGAGACCGGGGAGGTCGTGGAGCGCTCGTTCGGCTACGACGCGGAGGCGGTCGCGAAGTGGGCGGGCGGGCTGCCGCAGCCCGCCCGCGCGGTGTACGAGAGCGGCCCGACGGGCTTCGACCTCAAGCGCTCCCTCGACTCCCTCGGCCTGCCGTGCGCGGTCGGCGCGGTGAGCAAGATGCTCAAGCCCTCCGGCGACCGCGTGAAGGCCGACAAGAGGGACGCGGTGTTCCTTGCCCGCATGCTCGCCGTCGGCAACGTCGTCGAGTGCTTCTGCCCTGCGCCGGGGCAGGAGGCGGCCCGCGACCCGGCGAGGGCGCGCGCCGACGCGCGCGAGGACCTCATGGCGGCCCGCCACCGACTCTCCAAGATGCCGCTCAGGAAGGGCATCGTCTACGAGGGGAAGTCGGCCTGGACCAAGGCCCACCGCGAGTGGCTGCGCTCCATCGGCCTCCCGCTCGCCACCGAGCGGCTCGTGATGTCGGAGTACCTGCAGCAGGTCGTGGCCTGCGAGGAGAGGCGCGACCGGCTCGACGCCGCCATCGCGGAGTTCGCCGCGTCGCCCGAGTGGGCGCCGGTGGCCGCCCGGCTCTCCGCCCTCCGTGGCATCTCCACCGTCACCGCCTTCTCCGTGGCCGCCGAGATCGGCGGCTTCTCGCGCCTCCCGACGGCGCCCTCGTTCATGTCCCACCTCGGCCTCGTGCCCTCGGAGGACTCGTCGGGCGGCTCGGTCTCGCGCGGGTCGATTGCCCGGACGGGCAGCGCCCACGTCCGCACCCTGCTCGCCGGGGCCGCCTGGCACCACGCGAGGAGGTGGAGCCCGCTGCTGCCGGCCGAGGTCGCGGCGCGCCGGGGGATCGGCCCCGGGGCCGCGAGGGTCGCCGCGGAGGCCAACCGCAGGCTCCACTCGAAGTCGGGGAGGCTGAGGGGGAGGGGCGTGAGCCCCGCCAAGGCCAACGTCGCCGTCGCGCGCGAGCTCGCCGGCTTCGTCTGGGCCCTCGCCGTCTGCGAGGGCTGACAACCGCCGACCCCGGGGAGGCGGCGGCGGGCGATGGGGGGAACCGCGGCGCGACTATGCGCAGCCCCCGGGCGACGCGCGCTGCTAGAAGGCGGGTGCCCCGCGCCGGATAGATCGGAATGCGCCACGACGCGCGGATGTCGGACTGGAGATCGCTGAAGCCTGCCGGCTCACCGCCGAGCTCCGCCCCGGATCGGATATAGCAAGACAATCCCGTCCCGAATCTCCGGGGCCGGGATTGTCTTGCCTCTTGACAGGATGATTTACATATCAGTCGTAGTCGAAGTAGCTCCCCGTCCAGAGGTTCATCGTCGACTCGTCCATCATCTGCTCGTAGGACGGGTAGTAGTCGCGCCACGCGCTGTGGTGGTTCGCCAGGCGCTTCTTGAGGTCGAGGTCGCGCTTGAGCTGCTCGAGCTCCTTTTCGGCGGCCTCCCTGAGCTCTTTGAGCTCCCGGTCCTTGGCGGCCTCCTTGCGGCCGTTGGAGACGCCCAGGGCCACGGCGAGCGCCACGGCGACCGTGCCGCAGGCGACAAGCAGCCACGGCGTCGGCCCCTGCGTCCCCGACGCAAACCCCCCGAAGCCGGCGATGAGCGTGACCAGGGCGACCAGGACGAGGGCGGGCATGCCGATCAGGAACAGGCACCCGTAGTTCTCCATCCCCCGGTGCGCCCGGTAGCGCTGCTGCATCTCGAGCTGGGAGACCTCGGAGTTCAGCTCCCTGAAGCGCTGCTCCATCGCGCGGGCGGACATGCCGTCGACGCGCCTGACCTCCTGGGGGTCCACGTCGGAGAATGCCTGCAGGTAGCTTTCGAGCTCCTGCTGCCGACGCGCGTCGAAGAACGTGCTGATCGTCTGCTGGAGCCCGGACTTCACCTCGTCGGGCGCGACGGCCAGGGCGCGGGACATGCAGTCCTGCACGACCCTGAGCTGCTGCTGGTCGAGCGCGCTGCTGCGAAAGTCGCGCGTCTTGGCCCGCGCCATGCCCCACCAGGCGCGCCACTCGTCGGCCTTGTCGTCGGCGATCGACTTGAACGCCGCGAAGGCCCGCTCGTTGTCGCCGAGCTTGGCGAGGCTCGCCTCGGCGCTCGCCAGGCGTGCCTCGATCGAGTGCTCGTCGTTGACGTGCAGGTGCTCCACGCGCTCGACGGTGCCGATGGTCGTGTTGTTGGTGACCTGGTAGTTGTTGATGGCCTTCTCCACCACGAACGGCGTGCCGCAGAACGGGCACACGGCCGCGTCCTGGGTGGGGTCGAGGGTGAGCGTGGCGCCGCACTGGGTGCACTTGGCGGGGACGAGGGGCATGGCGTGGGCCTTCCTGTTCGATGTCCGATACGTGCCGGGGGCGCGCTACCATCCCGTCCACGTCGGCGTGCTGTTGATGTAGTACGTCCAGCGGGCATCGAGGTACTTAAGCCGCTCGTGGTTCTGCAGGTCGGTCTTCGCCTGCTGGGCCTGTGCCTCGGCGTCGTCGCACTTGGTCTGCCAGAGCCTCGCACTGCGCTTGTTCACGACGATGTAGGGAATCGTCCCGATGGCGATCGCGGCCAGCACCACCAGGGCGGCCGGGGCGAGGTCCCGCGTGAGCGTGCCGCGCACGAGGTTCCACGCCAGGATGACGGCCATGAGCACGAGCACGACGACGAGCTGCGCCCGCCCGTTCTTCACGCTCGAGCGCGACGCGGTCAGGACCTGCCGGGCGGTGCTCGCCTCGCGCGCCAGCCGCTGCTCCGTCGACTCGAACTGGTACGACGGCTGCGAACGCAGCCGCGCGATGTCCTCGTCGGAGATGCCGAGCTTGCGGTAGTCCTCGTCGCGGCGCGCCAGCTGCCGGGCGTAGTACGCGTCCCACGCCTTGTCGATGTCCGCCCGGGCGTCGTCGGGCGCCGTGGCGTGGGCGTTGTTGTACCAGGAGGTCAGACAGTGGAGCTCGGGCTCGCGCCAGTTCAGGGTGAGCCCGCACGTCTTGGCGCGCACCATGCCCCACCAGGCGCGCCACTCGTCCGACTTGTCGTTGGCCACCGACTCGAAGGCGTCGAAGGCCTGGTGCCAGTTGCCGAGCTTGGACAGGCTGTTCTCGGCGCTCGCCAGGCGCGCCTCGATCGAGCGCTCGTCGTTGACGTGCAGGTGCTCCACGTGCTCGACGGTGCCGATGGTGGTCTGGTTGGTGACGTTGTAGTTGTTGATGGCCTGCTCCACTACGAGCGGCGTGCCGCAGAACGGGCATATCGCCGCGGCCCCGTTGGCGGGGTCGATGGTGAGGGTGGCACCGCACTGGGTGCACTTGGCGGGGATGAGTGGCATGGGGCGTCCTTCCTGCCCGGCGCGCGCATGCGGTGCCTGCCCGCTGCGGCGTCCGGCGTGTTTGGCGGGCCCATTGTACACCCGGGCCCGGGGCTGTCGGCTTGTACAAGCGAGGCTTGAGGCCGGGGCTGCGGGCGCGTCTGGGGCGTTTGCCGTGCGGCGCCGACAGGCGGCAGGGTGGCGCCGGCGTGGTGTGGCGACCAGGGCGGGGCAAGCAGGGCGG
>DBEYOB010000041.1:0-24516 GCA_048173955.1 Coriobacteriales bacterium | reverse complement strand
CGTCTGCCCCGCGCAGCCCGACGCGCCCGACGCGGCTGCGCCCGACGCCGGCGCCGCCGACCCGTCCGAGAACGGGGACGCCTCCGCCCCCGCGCCGCAGCCGGCCGACCAGGCTGAGGACCAGCCCGTCGACTACGTGCTCTACACGACCGACGCCGGGCGCGAAGCCCTGGCGCAGTTCGACCCCAAGTCGCGCTTCGACGAGCTGCTCGGCGGCGAGCCCGAGGCCTACCTCGAGCTCTATGCCCGCGTGCTCGACATCTGCTCGGGTGATGACGGCGCGACGCGCGCCCAGATCGAGCGGGACCTTAAGGGCCACCCCGCGCTCGAGAGCCCGAAGCGCATCTACCCTGAGTACTTCATCTCCAAGCTCGAGACCATAGGTGGTCTTTCGTGGGACGGCGCATGGCGCACGACCGAGGCCGGTGCGCGCATCCTCGAGTCGCTGGCGTAAGGCCGGCGGGTCGGGGGAGGGGCGCCGGCTCGTGCGCGCTGCCAGACGCCTCCCACAGAAGATACAACGTAACAGGAGAGAGATCGTGAGGACAGAGGAGGGAACCATGACGCAAACCACTTGCACGCGTCGCAGCTTCGTGAAGGCTGCGGCCGCGCTCGGTGCGGTGGCGGCGCTCGGCATGGGTGCCACGGGCAGCCTGGTGAAGGCCGACCCCGCGAAGGCCGAAGAGGCTGACGAGGTCAAGATCGTCAAGACCTCGTGCCGCGCATGCATCGCAAGCTGCGCCGTGCTCGCGTACGTCAGGGACGGACGCGTCATCAAGCTCGAAGGCAACCCCGAGAGCCCGATGAGCCAGGGCGGCGTGTGCGCCAAGGGCCTGGCCGGCGTTCAGGCGCTGTACCACCCCAACCGCAACAAGTACCCCATGCGCCGCGTCGGCGAGCGCGGCGGCAACGAGTGGGAGCGCATCAGCTGGGATGAGGCGCTGACCGAGGTCGCCACCAAGATCAACGAGTTCTCCGACAAGTACGGTTCCGAGTGCATCAGCGTCTCGACCGGCGGCGGCGGAAACCCGCACTTCTCGAACGTCAAGCGCTTCGGCGAGGCCATCAACACCCCCAACGTCTGGGAGCCCGGCTGCGCCCAGTGCTACCTGCCCCGTATGGCGGCCTCGCAGCTCGCCTACGGTGCCGGCAAGCCCAACAACCTGTCGTTCTCCGACTCGAACGGCTGGGACTACTACTTCACCGACAGCGCCGTCACGAGCCTGGTGCTCTGGGGCACCGACCCGTCGAACTCCTCGGTCGCGACCGGCGGCCGCGCGCTCGCCGAGCTGCGCAACCGCCCGCAAGGCCTCAAGACCGTCGTCATCGACCCGCGCTTCACGATGGACGCCGCCAAGGCCGACGTGTGGCTGCCCATCCGCCCCGGCACCGACGCCGCGCTGCTGATGGCCTGGACCAAGTGGATCCTCGACAACGAGCGCTACGACGCCGAGTTCTGTCAGACGTGGACCAACATGCCCTACCTGGTGAACCCCGAGACGCGCCTCACGCTCAAGGCGACCGAGGCCGGCCTCGAGGGCTCCGACACCGACTACGTGGTGTGGGACTCCGAGAAGAACGAGCCCGTCGTCGTCGACTACCCGATGAACGAGGGCGTCGTCCCGGCCCTGTTCGGCGAGTACGAGGTCAACGGCATGACCTGCAAGACCGGCGGCCAGCTCCTCAAGGAGTCCGTCGAGGAGTTCACCCTCGAGAAGGCGGCCGAGATCTGCTGGCTCGACGCCGCCCAGATCGAGAAGGCGCTCGAGATCTACACCGACCCCGAGGGCCAGTCCGGCATCATGCAGGGCGTCGCCATCGACCAGTACGCCCAGTCGCAGCAGTGCGCGCTGGCGGCCCTGAACCTCGAGTTCCTCATGGGCAACATCGAGAAGCCCGGCACCATGCTCCAGCGCTTCGCGAACGCCCCGTGCAAGGACCAGCTCGGCAACACCCCGCGCCTCCTGTCTCAGGAGAAGGTCCTCAAGCGCTGCGGCTACGTCGAGCACAAGGGCCTCATGAGCTGGGACATGGCCTTCATCCCCGACGTCTTCAAGGCCATGAAGGACGGCGACCCCTACCAGATCCACATGTGGATCGAGCGTTCGGGCAACAAGCACGTCGTGCTCGGCAACTCCAGCTGCCTCGACGAGATCGTGCCGCACCTCGACTACGTGGTGCACATCTACATGTACCCCACCGCGTTCTCGGTGCTCTGCGCCGACCTGCTGCTGCCCTGCACCGAGTGGCTTGAGACCAATCTGCCGATTCCGCAGCTCAACACCATCGTCGTGCGCCAGGCCGTCACCCACCTGTTCGAGACCGTCGAGGAGGGCATCATCTGGACCCAGATCGTCCAGAAGTGCGCCGAGCTCGGCAACGAGCACTGCCCCAAGGCGTTCGACGAGGAAGCCTGCTTCACCACGCCGTTCTACAAGAACGAGTACGAGAAGCAGCTGCAGCACCTCGGCTCGCTCGACATGACGTGGGACGAGCTGTGCGAGGCGGGCGTCGTCCAGTGGGCGACCGAGGAGGAGTACCGCACCTACGGCGTCTACCTGCAGACCGACGAGGAGACCGGCAAGCCCAAGGGCTTCGGCACCCCCTCGAAGAAGCTCGAGGTCTACTGCGAGTCCAACACCATCCTCGGCCGCACGGGCTACCCGTGGGCGCACTGCGCCGAGGCCGAGCACTTCGACGTCGAGCCCGCCTCGGCCGACTACGAGCCGCTCTGCTACTACCAGGAGCCGGCCGAGTCCCCGCTGACCGACACCGAGTACCCGCTCGTCCTCACCGAGGGCCGTCTGCCGATGTACCACCACGGCACGCTGCGCAACATCCCCTACCTGCGCGAGATCTACCCCGTGCCCGAGATGTGGATCCACCCCGACGACGCCGCGACCTACGGCATCGAGGACGGCCAGTGGGTCAACATCGAGAGCCGCCGCGGCAAGACGCACGGCAAGGCGAAGGTCACCACGGCCATCGCGAAGGGCGTCGTGTACCAGGAGCGCTTCTGGTTCCCCGAGCTGCTCGACTCCGAGGACCCGTCGCTGGCCTACAAGATCGCCAACATCAACGTGCTGACCAAGAACGACCCGCCCTACAACCCGGAGTACGGCACCTACACCCTGCGCGGCTTCCAGGTGAAGGTCAGCCCCAGCAGCGACCCCGAGCTCGAGCAGATCTGGACCGAGCCGACCCAGTTCGCCGCTTGGATGCCCGAGCCCTCCGATTCTACCGAGGATGTGTTCGCATATGGCGCGTAACTGCTTAGTTGTCAACGTCGACCGCTGCATCGGCTGCTACGGATGCCAGGTCGCCTGCAAGATGGAGAACAACGTCCCGCTGGGCGTGAACTGGAACAGCGTCCTGATGGTCGGCCCCGTCGGCGAGTACCCCGACATGGTCCGCTACCCGCTGCCCGTCATGTGCCAGCAGTGCGAGAACGCCCCCTGCATCGCGGCCTGCCCCACCGGCGCCTCCTACCGCGACGAGGAGAACGGCCTCGTGCTGATCGACCACGAGACCTGCATCGGCTGCCAGACCTGCATGGACGCCTGCCCTTACGGCGTGCGTTCCTACAACCCCGAGGCCAACGTGGTCGAGAAGTGCACCTGCTGCGTCCAGCGCCTGCAGGACGGCGAGAAGCCCGCGTGCGTCGTGAGCTGCGCCGCCGGCGCCCGCTTCTTCGGCGACCTCGACGACCCCGAGTCCGACGTGAGCAAGGAGCTCGCCAAGTACGACGAGTCCGCGATCCACACGCTGCCCGACTCGGGCAACGGCCCGCTCACGAAGTACATCATGACGAGTATGCACGGCGAGTGGCAGGAGCTCACCGCCGAGCAGTTCGCCAACTAGGTACCAGGTTCGCCATCTGACGGCGCCGCCGTCCTGAGAACGACCGCCTGAGGCCGAGCCGCCCTTCGCGACCTGCGCGTCGTGGGGGCGGCCGGCCGGGCGGGCGCCACCGGACTCCCTTCGCATCTTTCCGGTGGCGCCCGCCCGGCCGCGGTCCGCGACGCGCGCGGCGCGTGGCCGGCGACTCATAGGCGAAGGGATGAGGGAGAGACCAATGACCGACATTGCTGCCATGGACGAGGGGCTGAAGGGCGACATCGCGTCGTCGTGCGCGGCCCGCTCCGACTTCTACCGCTTTCTGGCGGGCATCTTTCTGTACGAGCTGACCGACGCGCAGATCGAGACCGTCGCCGCGATGAGGTTCCCCCAGGACGGCGGGGCGATCGGTGAGGGCTACGCCCGCATCGCCGAGTACATGCGCCATCGCGACACCGGCACGCGCCAGGAGCTCGCGGTCGACTACGCCCGCGTGTTCCTCGGGGCGGGCCAGTACGACAAGATCACGGCGCCGCCCTACGAGTCCGTCTACACGAGCGAGGACCATCTGCTCATGCAGGACGCCCGCGACGGCGCGCTCAAGCACTACCGCGCCGAGGGCCTCGACCTGCCCGAGGAGAACACGACGCCCGAGGACCACGTCGGCTTCGAGATGCAGTTCATGGCGACGCTCATCGAGCGGACGGCCGACGCCCTGGAGGCGGGCGACGGCGCGCGCTTCGACGAGCTCGTGCAGCGCCAGCGCTCCTTCTTCGAGGAGCACCTGGCGAACTGGCTGCCCGCCTTTGCCGGCGACATCGACCGGTTCTGCAAGACCGAGTTCTACCACGGCATCGCCGACCTGGTGCGCGGCCTGCTCGAGGAGGAACGCGCCGTTCTCGACGACTTGGCCGATGTGGTGAATGCCGCTGCATAGCGCCTTGCGAGCGCCCCTGGCATGCGATAATGGCGCTCGATACTAGAGGATGGGTGCGTGAGCCATGCGGAACAGGGGCAAAGAGGCAGAGCCGCGCGGCGTGGGGTGCGTCGCGAACAGGGGCGGGGAGGGCCCGGCGGAGGCGGAGGTCGTCGTCCGCGAGCCCTCTCCGCTCGCGCGTTTCATGCTCGAGCTCGACGAGCAGTGGCCGATCCTGCGCTTTCTCGGCTTCGGCTTCTACTATGCGTGGATCTGGCTGTCGTACAACAGCAGCATCCTGGTCGGCGATCCGACGGGCGGGGGGCAGGGGGCCGACAGCGTCTTCGCCATGTACCTCGCCTCCACCACGGCGCTGGCGCTCATGCTTATCCTCGCGGCCGTGTTCACCCGCGTGTCCACCCGCATCGTCGAGAGCCGCCCGGCGGTGTTCGCGCTCTCCCTGGTCGCAGCGGCGAGCACGGTGGGCGTCAGGCTGGGCTCCGCCGGCGGGGCGTCCGACCCGCTGTTCTTGGTTTCGAGCGTGCTGACGGGCGTGGGCACGGCCTGGGTCGCCCTGCGCCTCGGGGCCGTCTACTCCGCCGTCTCGGCGCGCCGGGCCTCGCTGTACGCGGCCGCCTCAATCTGCTGCGCATGCCTGTTTTACTTTCTGGCCGTCGGCCTTCCGCATGGGGCGGGGCTGCTGGTGACGGCGCTGCTGCCCGTTTTGGCCGCGGTGTGCACGATGACGACCTCCGAGGAGCCGGTCGTTCAGCGCGAGCACCCGCAGCGTGCCCAGGCCCTGCCCAAGTGGTTCTTCTTCCGTTTGGTGGTGGCCATCGGCGTGTTCTCCACCGCCGTCGGTGTGACGCGCGGTTTCTCGACGCTCACGCAGTCGCCTGTCACCCTCGACGAGCAGGGCGTCCTCATTGTGTTCGCGACGGGGCTCATCGCGCTCGTCCTGTACGTGCTCGTCTCGTTTCTGGGGAACGACTTCGACATCAGCCGCCTTTACTATCCGGCAATCATCCTGGTCGTCGCGGGGATATCGATTATGCCGCTGCTCGGCACCGGCGTGTTCGAGAACCACTTCATCAACATCGCCTACGTGTGCTTCATCATGGTGGTGTGGTGCCTGTGCGCCCATGTCTCGAACAAGTCGGGGTTGTCGCCGGTGCGCGTGTTCGGCCTGGGCAGGGGCGCCTCGGCGCTGGGGACGACGCTCGGCTGGCTGTGCGGGTCGCAGCTGATCGCCCAGCAGGCCGCAAACCCCTCGATCGTCGTCATCGTGTCGGGATGCATGGTGTTCGCGCTGCTCGTGGTGTCGATGCTCGTGTTCAACGACCGGCTGATCGGTTCGGTGCTGCGCGGTGCCGACAAGGGTTCCGACCAGGGGGCCGACGGGCCGCACGGGGAAGCTGGCACGGAGGAAGGGACCACCTTCATGGCTGCGGCGGAAGGGACTGCCGCGTTTGCCGACGCCCCGGACGCTGGCGCCGATGCGGCGGTCGGGCATCGCGGCCCCGACGCCGGAGAGCCGACCGAGGATGAAGCGGCGCACCGCACGGGGGCCTTCACCAAACGCTGCCTCCGCGTCGCCGAGGCCTACGGCCTCTCCCAGCGCGAGCGCGACGTGCTGTTCCTGCTGGCGAAGGGGCGCACCATCAGCTACATCGCCGATGAGCTGAGCGTGTCGTTCAACACGGCGAAATCCCACATACGCCACGTCTACGTCAAGACGGGCGTGCACACGCGCCAGGAGTTGCTCAGCCTGATCGAGGGGATCGAGCTGGGGTGAGGGATGCTCGTTTTGGGACGAGTAAGGCTCGAAAAATGTCAGGAGCAGCAAGGCGCGCGAGTGTCTTATTCATTTCACAAAGCGATTAATACATTCTGCTGATTATTTGGAGGAGCTTCCACGCACCAGGGCAGCGGCACCTGGTTGCGGCCATCGAGCTGGGACGAGGCGCTTTCGCCGGCGTGCCGGGCGTTTCGTCACCGAGAGCGTCTCGAGGAGTTATGCAATCCCGAGTACCGAGTGTTTCTTCGCCTCGAATTCCTCCTGCGTGAGGATGCCGGCGTCCACAAGTCCCTTGAGCTTCTCGAGTGCTTCGATCTGTTCGCTGAGGGAAAGCCGCTCGTCTTGGCCGACGCCACCCCTGTCGTTCCTGCTGGCGCCATCGCCTTCGCCGTCGGTGGACCCTGCGGGTTCGCCGCCCACCCATGCGGCGTCGCGCGGGCGCAGGCCCTGCGCGAGGTTCATGCCGAACAGCATCCCGCCGCCGTCGCCCAGTCCGTTGTCGCGGACTCCCTGGGCGATGAGCTGCTGGGCGGCGATGTCGGCAGCGCGCTGCGAGACGCCCTCGTAGGCCATGACGCTCATCTTCTTCGCGGAGAACTGGTTCACCAGCTCGCGCGACGCGTCCGAAAGCTCGATGTTCTCGAGTGCGATTGAGGCGAGCCGCAGGCCGAAGCGCTCCTCCCAGCTTCCCACGTTGCCGGTGTCACATCGGACGGCTGCGGCGACGGCGTCGGCTTGCGAGGGGAGCTGGGAGACGCGGCACGATTCCGAAAGCGCGTTGACGGCAGCGGCGAACGAGTGGAGCAGTTCCGCAACGAGCTGGCAACGCGCCTCGAACATGTCGAGCGCGTAGAAGTCGGCGTTTGCGGGCACAAAGCCCCGCACGCACCGTTCGGGGTCGGCCACCTGCACCGAGAACGTCCCAAAAGCGTGCACTTCGAGGTCGGTGCCGTAGTGACGGTCGTGGTAGACGAGCGGTCCACGTGTTCCGAACTTGATGTTGCGGATCTCGCGCAGGTTGAGGAAGGCGACGCGTTTTTCGTCGGGCGTCATGCCTGAGAACCCGAAACGCTCGAGGGTCTGCCCCACAAGCGCCTTGCCGACGCCGTCGCCGGCGAGGACGGTTGCCTGGCCGTCGGCGTAGACGTAGCCGCCCGGCTCGGTCACGACTTGCTCGATGCCGCCCTGGCTGAAGATGAACGCCGCCGTGTTCTCAGGCACCTGGATGATTGAACCCCGCGACAGGATGTTGTCGGTGCCGCGATTGTTGCCCTGCCCGTCCTGCGAGTGCCTGCGCATCCCCGGTGCGACCAGCGTCTGCTCGTTGAACTCCCCGCAGGTTACGATGTCTTTCCATTGATCGGCGACCACGCCGCCGATCGAGTCACGCAGTGCGTCGAAGATGCCCATTGCGTCTCCTTTCGCTTGGTGTCCCGTCAGAGCGTCTGGGCAGTCCCGCACCAAGCGCAGACGACGATCGACCCTTTAGGTCCCGTTATCGGCGCATGGCAGCCAGGGCAGCGCGCTGTCACGAAGGCGGCCTCCGGCGCGGGGAGGGGCGCCTGTTGCCCGGTTGCGTTGCTTGCGGCGGACGCCACTGAGCCGACGATGGCCTGGACCCCGCCGACGAGCGCGTTTATCTCGGGTGGGCGCGCTGCGATGGCCAGGGCGCCCTTGAGGTCGCCCGCGCATGCGAGCTCCATAGTGCGCCCCCACGTCGCGGCCACCGCTTTGGAGTTGCCAGGGAAGAGCAGCGAGATGGTCTCGTCCTGGAACACGATTCGCAGTGGGCAGTCTCCCTTGACCTTGCCCACGATCACCTGGGGGTGGCCCTCGCGTGCGCCCTGTACCAGCGCGAGCGAGCAGCGCTTGAAGAAGGACTCCCTGCCGAGCAGCCCACGCTTGCGCGAGGCGACGAGCACGAGGTTGCGATTGGTGAGCAGCAGCTCGTCGAGTCGTCGGCGCTCATCGCCTTCGACCAGGAAGACGCCGCCTGTGCGCATAATCTCGAACTCGTTGTCGGCAAGGGTGTAGCCTGCCATGTCGCCCCCTTGGTCTCGCGTCTGCGAACGCGCCCGAGGTGCGCGGCGCGCTAACGTTTCATGATAGGCCGGCGGCGGCTTCGGTTCCTCAGTTGGCAACTGAGGAATTCGACGGCGCCTAGGGTCACAATGCGAAGAACATGCTGACACAGCTGAGCATTTTTCGCAGATAGGAGACGCGCATGGAGTGGGAATCCGTTGAGGGCTCATCGGGAAGCAAGAAGGAGAAGCGGCGGGGCGGCTGCATGTCGAAGCTGCTCAAGGTGGCCGTCGTGCTCGTAGTGGCATGCGCCGCCATCTGGTTTTTCTTCCTAAGGCCCCCGGAGCTAACCTGGCCCAAGACGGGGCTGGCGACCATGCTGCCGACCCCGGAGAAGATGCGCGGCGAGATTCGCGAGAACAGCGACGATAGTTTCCTGGTGCGGCTCGAGGGGATTTCGCAGGATGACTACTGGGTCTACCTCGAAGCGTGCAAGGAGGCTGGCTACACCGTTGACGCCCAGCAGGACTTGTCCGACTCCTATGAGGCCTATTCCGAAGACGGCTATGCCCTGAAGCTCACGCTTTGGGGCAATGACAGCCTTAGCGTGTCCCTTGAGGCGCCCGAGGAGATGGGCGCGCTTGTGTGGCCGACGAGCGGCCCGGGTGCGCTGGTGCCGGCCCCGGAGTCGACCGTCGGCAAGGTTGTGCGGGACAGCGCCGTCTCTTTTGAGGCCCTGGTCGGCGAGACGGACCGGGATGGCTTCGCAGCGTACTGCGATGCGGTCGCCGCTGCGGGGTTTGCTGAGGACTACAGACGCGACGACTCTTCGTACAGCGCGGAGAACCTTGCGGGGGATCGCGTGTCCCTGGACTACGAGGGCTTCGATACGGTGCGCGTCAGGGTCAATTTGGCCGATGAGGCGCAGGAGCCTGCCGACGAGAAGACCGCCGGTGTGGAGGATGCCGACGCGGTGTCCGAGACGCCCGCTTCGACCGATGAAGTTCCCGCGGCGGAGACCATGCCGGTGTCCGGTGACGGGCAGGATGCCGCCGTCACGCTGGAGGACGACGGCGCATCGGAGTCCGCCGCATCCGACTCCGTGGTTCCTGAGGATGCGGTCGATCCCGCCTTCAAGGCGACGATGGACGAGTACGAGGCGTTCTTCAACGAGTACGTCGACTTCATGCTTCGCTACGAGGATGGCGGGGCAACCGCCCAGATGCTCGTCGACTACAGCTCGATGATGACCCGCTACGCCGAAGTCATGCAAAGCCTCGACGCGATCGACTCCGAGAGTCTGTCGGTTGCCGACGCCGCGTATTACACCGAGGTCATGGCACGCATCACGGCACGCCTCGCCGAACTGTCCGAGTAGACGAGACATAGCGGTATCCGGGGCCGGTCTGCGGATTGCTCCATCCGGCTCCGGATGCCTATCTCTGGACACTCGCACGGGGTGCGTTCTCCGTCTACCATGTCCGCGCATGGACCTCGAACGACGCGTAGTCGGGAGCCTCGATCAAGGTGACCTCGAACGGCACGGATTCACCCTCGGCTACGGTGGAAACCATGGCAGTCGTCCCTCCTACGATCGCGCCTGCCTCGTCGCGCAGGATGACCGTGACAAACGCAGGGATAGGATTGCGATTGGCGGGGAGACGCTCAGCCGTCAGCTCCCCGGTGATTGTCGTCGCGTACTCGACCGTTGTGTCCGTCAGATTGGAGAAGTCGAAGACGGGCTTGTCTTCGCTGTCGGTCTCCAGGAAAGACGCTCTTGGTTCGACGGCGGTAAACTCTACCGTTTCCGGTGCAGTGTTGCAAAGCGTCGAGAACGTGTAGTAAACGGTTTCGCCCGGATAGATGGCTGCAAACGTGTTGGTCTGGGTGTGGACAATGGAGCCATCCCCTGCCTTGCCGGTCGCGCGGACCTCGGGGTAGTTGACCAGGATGTCGTCGCTCGTGTTTGTTACTCCGTAGATGTACGACAGGGTGCCTGACCGGTATTCCCACCAAGAGTCGACAATCTTGACCATGCCGTCCGTTTGATCTTTGTCCGTGACGGCTGTGTCCGCCTTTGAGGGGACGGCCTCTTCCGCACGTTCGGATGGGGTGGAGGAGTTGGCTTCTTTGACCGAAGCGGTGAGGTCGTTGGTGTTAGGTACGCTTGGAGCGCTCGACACGTTTGCCTCGTCGGCGCTCTCGGTTTTCTCTGCTTCGTATGACCCAGAGTCGCTCGAAGGCTCGTCGGCATCCGAAGTGCTCCCGATGCTTGTAGCGGGTTCCGGCTGCCCATCCTCTGACGGCCCCAAACCGCCGCAGTTCGTTGCGACAAGCGCGGTGGCTAGCGCCGCAATTACCGCAAAGCCTGCCGTCGCTGCGACGATGCGGCTTCTGATATGGGCCTTGCGGCGCGGGTTGCCTTGAGCCTGATGTGTCTCGGTCCGTTCCGCATTCTCCTGCGCGGGGACGTTGCCGGGTGCCATTTCACCCGTGTCTTCTGTCAAAAGGGCGTCGCGCGCGGCTCGCGCGAGCTCGTCGGCGGTTTGGAAGCGGCTGCTCGGCTCGAAGTCGCATGCGCGCGCGATGACTGCCGCCAAGGGTTCGGGGACGACGTCTCGGTCTTGGAGCAGGCGTTCGTATTCGTCGTCGTCGGGCGAGGCGCCCGTCAGCATGTAGCCGAGCAGCCTGCCGATCGAGTAGACGTCGGAGCGGGCGTCGGTCTGGGCAAAGCCGTACTGCTCCGGTGCGGCGAACCCCCACGTCCCGAGGTGTGTCCCTTCGCGGTCCTCATGGGCGAAGCGGGTGCGCGCGATGCCGAGGTCGATGAGGTGGGCACCGTCGGAGGAGACGATAACGTTGGCGGGCGAGATGTCGCGATGCACGACGCCGTGGGCGTGGAGCGATTCCGCCGCCGCGCATACGTTTTCCGCCAACCCTGCGGCTTTGCGGGGCGCAAGGCGCTCGAGCGAGGAGACGTGGTCTTTGAGCGTGGTTCCTGCAACGAAGTCGCACACGACGACAAACTGGTCAGGAAGCTCGTAGGTCGCCCAGACGCGGGGCAGATAGGGGCAATCGCAGTCGGCGAGTATGGCCCACACGGCGCGGTTGGCCATGTCGGTGGGAATCTTCTTGCGCACGAACGGCCCCGACCCATCGATGGTGACGAGTTCCGTCGTGCCGGTCGGGCCACCAGAGAGCGTGCGTACGACCTGGTACGCGTCGTCGACGCTCATGGCGTGCATGACCTGCTTGTCGTCCAAACGTTCGTTCCTTACCGAGCTCGAGGATATAAGCGCGCTGTCGGCCCGGCGAGGGAAAGCCGTCCTCTATCCCCCCGCCTCCGGCATCGCAGACATGCCGCTATTGTAGATGAGCATCGGGGCCGATTCTTCAGTTGGCAACTGAGAGGTTGCCTTGCGCCCCCGACCTGTTTGCCGTGCGACGCCTACTGGCTGCGGGAGGGATTCCCGTTCAGCCTCTCGGTCCCCAGCAGCGTCTTCTCGCCGAGACGCCACAGCTCGTCATCGCATTCTGCACGTGTCATGCCCTGCTCGATGCACCAGATCACGATGGCGTCGCGGCGCATCTTGGGCCACAGCTCCGAAACCCCCGCCAGGCGAAGCAGGCGCTGCGTCTCGCGCAGGCTGCAGCCCAGGCCGAACGCCAACATGATGGCGTGGTCGCGCCCCGGTCTGCTCTTGCCGGTGAAGATGTCGTACACCACGGTCGGGTGGATACCCGACGCCCGGATAACGGCGGCGCGCTTCACGCCCCGCTCCCGAAGCAGCTCGTGGAGGTATTCCGCGAGCGTGCGGTCGACGGTGACGCCCTGGTCGAGGTACTCCCTCGGGTTCGATGCGGAGAGCAGGCGGGCGAGCAGGTCTTCGGTCAGTTTTTCAGGAGGCATGGTGTCGGAAGGCATGGCGGGTTCCTTGTCTGATGGCGTGCGAGGCGGTGGGCGGCGATTGGTCCATGCTCGCCGCCCATCTCCCGTCTCTACTCGTCTCGCTCCCAGACGGCCTTGTTCGACTCGGTTTCCCACACCTCGACCTTGTAGCAGGTGTCGCCGACCTGCTCGGCACACCAGCGGGCGATGTTCTCGGCGGTCGGGTTGTAGGGGAGCGTCTCGTTGAGGTTCGTGTGGTCGATCGTCCCGTGGATCAGCTTTTTGATACGCGTAAAGTCGACGACCATGCCGTCCTCGTTGAGCTCGCGCGCCTTACAGTGGACGACGACGATCCAGTTGTGGCCGTGCAGGTTTTCGCAGTACCCCTCCGCAGAGCAGTTCACGGCATGCGCGCCGGAGATTTCGAGCCGCTTGCTGACGTAGTACACGGTGATGCCCTCCTCGGTTTTCCGTTGTGCCGGGCTGACGCTACGCCCGGCCCGCGCGGTATTCCTCGATGAGCGCCTTGAACGCCGGCAGCGAGCGCTCGATCGTTGCCTTGTCGACGCAGTAGCTGATGCGCACCCAGCCCTCGACGCCGAAGTCGTCGCTCGGGACCAGCAGCAGCTCGTGGCCGTCGCGCGCGCGGGCAGAAAACGCCTTGGCGTCGGGTTCGAGCGCGCGCACCCACAGGTAGAACGCCCCTCGCGGCTCGACGCACTCGTAGCCCATCTCGGAGAGCGCGCCGAAGAGCAGGTCGCGGTTCTCGGCATAGGCGGCCACGTCGCTCGGCAGGCCGCAGCACTTCTCGATGGCCTTCTGAATCAGGGACGGCGCGCACACGTAGCCCAGTGCGCGGCCGGCGCCGCACACCGCGGCGTAAACCTCGTCGTGGGCGGGCATGGTGTCGGGCACCAGCGCGTAGCCGATACGCTCGCCCGGCAGGCTGAGCGACTTGCTGTAGGAGTAGCACACCAGGGTGTTCTCGTAGATCGAGGGGACCCAGGGCACCTCGACCCCCTCGTAGGCGATCTCGCGGTACGGCTCGTCGGCGATGAGGTAGACCGTGCGGCCGTTCATCTTCGACGCCGCGCGCAGCACCCCGGCAAGCTCGCGCAGTGCCTCGGCGGGGTACACCGTGCCGGTGGGGTTGTTCGGCGAGTTGATGATGACGGCGCGCGTGCGCGCGGTGATGCGCGATGCCAGGTCGTCGAGGTCGATCTGGGAGTCGGCGCGGGCGGGCGAGAGCACGCAGCGGCATCCGGCCGCCTCGATCCACACGCGGTACTCGGGGAAGAACGGCGCGATGACGACGACCTCGTCGCCGGGCTCGCACACGGCGTTGATGCAGGCGTCGATGGCGGCCGCCGCGCCCATCGTCAGGTACAGGTCGGCGGCGGTGTAGGACGTGCCGTGGCGGGCGTTGAGCACGTCGGCGATGGCCGTGCGGGTCGACGGCAGGCCGGCGGCGGGGGTATAGCCGTGCAGCTCGAGCGAGGGTTCGTCGAGCGCCTCGACGATGGCCTGCTTCACCTCGGCGGGTGCCGGAACGCTCGGGTTGCCGATGCTGAAGTCGAAAACCTTGTCGTCGCCGATCTGGGCCTTGCGCGCCTGCCCGTAGGCGAAGAGCTGGCGGATGGAGGAGCCCTGGGCCCCCAGTTCGTATGCTTTCTCGTTGCAGCTTGCAGGCATGGCGGCGCTCCTTTGCTGGCAGGTTTGTGGACTGTCGTACGCATCATAGTGCGGCGGCGTGCCGCATGTGCGTGCTTGTGGCAAAATCGTGGGAGATTCGCACGGGCGTGCGCCCGGGCGGGGCCCGCGGCCCGCGCCCGGGCGGTCGCGACCGAAGAGAAGAGGAGACGGGGCCCATGAGCCTTCTGCTGACCCAGATTGTGACCGCGTCGCTCTGCCTGCTCGGCATGGGCTTTGCTGTGGGCGGTCTCTGCATGGTGGTGCGTTCGAAGTCCCTCGAGCGCCGCTGCACCGAGGTCGCCGAGGGTTCGATCGTCGAGATTCGCGACGAATCCTTCGGGGGGCGGTTCAAGAAGCGTGCGGCTGCCGTCGGCAAGCGGGAGAAGGAGGAGCCCGTCGTTGCCGCGAACGAGGCCATCGCGGCCAAGAAGCGCGCCTATAAGGAGAAGAAGCGTCGCCAGGCGGCCGACGACCTGGCCGCCGGCGCCGCGACCTGGCGTCCCGTCGTGCGCTACGAGGTGGACGGGCGCGCCTTCGAGCAAAAGGCCACGCGCGCCACGATCAAGGGGCACTTCAAGGTCGGTCAGGACTGCACGGTGCGCTACGATCCCCGCAAGCCCGACTATTGCTGGCTCTCGATTGACGGGCTACCCGGTGCGATCGGCGTCATCCTGTCCGGAGGAGGAGCGCTGCTCGTCGTGATGGGCGTCATCTGCTGGTTTGTGCTGCCCACGCTCGGTCAGACCGCCTAAGGCGGTTTTGCGGCGGGTGCTTTGCTGCCATGGAGCGATGTCCGATGGGTGCAAAGTGCATACTTATCTTATTTTATGCGATATAGCGAATCGATTTGCGCTTCGCTCGCCTGAGGCCTCTAGGGTCTGCCCGGATTTCGGGGACCACTTGCTAGAAAGTGGCCTTACTGAGTAAGTTTATATTTTTGATATTTTAAGGCAAAACCGGAAGGATTCGAGGGATCTAAGGCTGAGCTGGACTTTTGTCAGATTTCGCGCAACGGCGGGGCGCGACCGACAGTCGGATGCAGGTGCGACCCGCATGCACGGCGTGTTCGGAGCTCCTCCGCTTACTCAGTAAGGCACTTTTTTAGCAAGTGCCCCCTCGAAATCTGGCAATCGGACGGACGAGGTTGACGCCGTCCGGGGTACAAAACGGCATCCGCGGGCGGTCCGGCGACGTTGCCGAATCAAAAACCCGCCGGGGCGGAAAACCCGCCGGGGCGGGGAGGCGCGTTGGGACGGGGAAGACCCTCTGATTGTCCCGACACCGCCATGTTCCAATCCGCGCCTCAAAAAGCGCCCGCCCGCATCAACCGGTTAGGTTGTGCAGGCGGGCGCTTTGCGTTCTGGTGCAGAGGTTCCCGGTGGGGGGCTACGCGTTCGCGATGGCCTCGGCGGCGAGCTTGCCGCTCGTCAGCGCCCAACCGTTGTTGGCACCGGAGGGCGAGTTGGAGCCCATCACGCCGCCCACGACCTCGCCGGCCGCGTACAAGCCGCCGATGACCTCGCCGTCGGTGTTCTCGACCTGAAGGGACGTGTTGACCACCAGGCCGCCCATCGTGGTGGCGTAGCGGGGCTTCTGCTCGACCATGTAGTACTCGCCCTCGCCGATCTCCATCTTGAGGTAGTCGCCGTCGCGGCCGAACTCGTCCTGGCCTGCGCGCACGCCGGCGTTGTAGTCCTCGACGGTGGCCACGAGCGTGGCGGGGTCCATGCCCACGCGCTCGGCCACGTCCTCCACGGTCTCGCCGTGGGCGAAGACGGGCGTGGTGGAGCCGTTGGCCTCGAGCCACTCGGCCACGTGGTCCATGTTGAAGCCGGTGCCGGGGAGCTTGGTCTCCCACACGGCGTAGTTCTCGGCGTCCATGAACAGGTAGAGCGTGGAGTCCTTCTGCTGCAGCTCGACCTCGAGGATGTCGTGGTTGGAGGCGTGCTCGTTCACCACGCGCTCGCCCTCGGGGCTCACGAGGATGGCGCTCATCGGCCACACGAGCAGGTTGCCGTCGATGGTCGACTTGGCACGGCCGGCCGAGACCTCGACGCCGTTGGGGTACTGCTTGGCGTACTCGAGCATGAGGGTCGCCGCGTTCACGTCCTCGGCGGTCGCGACGGTCAGGCCGTCGCCGGTAGAGGTGGTGAGGCCGTAGTAGAGCGAGTCGGCGAGCGACTCGGGCAGCCAGGTGCTGCTCGCGCCGTATCCGCCGGTGGTGAGGATCACGGCCGGGGCGCTGATGTTGTAGGTGGTGCCGTCTTTGCCGGTGGCCTGGATACCGCTGACGGCGCCCTCGGACATGACGATGCCCTGGATCGAGGTGTCGAGCAGGACGTCGGCGCCCGAGGCGTCGAGGGCGACGCGCAGGGCGCGGCAGGCACCCTCGCCGCCGCCGTCGTAGGCGAGCTCGCGGTTGTGGCTGTACTCGGCCAGGTTGTGCAGGCCGCCTTCCATGTTGTACGCGACGCCGCAGTAGGTGTTGAGCCAGTTGGTGGTCTCGCCCACGTTCTTGGAGTAGAGCTCGATGAGCTCGGGCACGCACATGTCCTCGCCGTTGGCCTGGAAGTCCTCGATCATCGACTCGGGGGAGTCGTCGGAGACGCCGGCCTCGACCTGCAGGTCGCTGCAGGTGACGACCTGGTTGCCGCCCGAGACGGAGATGCAGCCGCCCGTGCGGTACGTCTTCTCGACGAGCACGGCGTGCAGGCCGAGCTCCTGCAGGCGGATGGTGGCGGCCATGCCCGCAGCGCCCGCGCCCACGACCACGGCGTCGGCGGTCATCTCGACGACCTCGGTGGAGGGCTCCTCGTCGACGCTCGTCCACAGGGCGTCGAGGTCGGCGCCGGCCTGCTCGGCTGCGGCGGCGACGGCGTTGAGGATGGCGGCGCTCGTGATGGTGGCGCCGGTCATCGTGTCGATGCCGAGGCTCTGCTTCTCGATGATGAGCTGGGGGAGCTGCTCGAGGGCGCCCTCGGCGACGATGGGGGTCTCGGACTGCGAGGTGACCTCGATGGCGTCGATGGCGTGCTCGCTGAAGGTCACGTCCACCACGACGTCGCCGCCGTTGCCCTCGAACGAGCCGGTGTAGGTGCCCGGGGTGTAGGTCTGCTCGACGGGCGCGGCGGCCTCGTCGGCAAGGGCGCTGCGGTTGCGGCCGAGGGCGCCCGAGAGGGCGACTGACCCGGCGAGCGCACCGGCGGCGCAGGTGAAGGCGCGCCTCGAGATGCCGCGGTTGGTCAGGGTGCGTGCGTCGAGCTTGGTTTCCATCGTTGTCTCCTTGTCGGTTGTGATGGCCGTGCCGTCGGTCGGAGCCCGGCGGCGTGTTGGCCACACAGTAGGGCCGCGGGGTCTGCGGTGCCAGCGCCCCAAACGGGTTGTTTGCGTTTGCGCTGGTAGATGGTTGCATGCGACCCGAAAGGGGTGTGTCGGGATGGGATGCGTTTGGGGCGGTGAGGGCGCGTCCGCGCTCGTGCTCGCGACTTACGCGAACCTCTGGCACGCCTTTTTCGGAAAAACCGTGCCAGAGGTTCGCGGATGAAATGACATGTGTCCACCAACGTGCTGCGCGTGGCCTCTCCCGCGGCCCTTCCTGCGGCCCCGTTTTTCGCGCTTCGTTTTTTGCTACGATATGTAGGTTAGAGAACCCCGGCGAAATCCCGGCCGCCGCACGCATGCGGCCGCCCGTTTTCGCATGGTCGACCGCACGCACGGGACCCCGCCACGGCCGCGAGGACTCGGCGGGCACCGGAAGGGGAGGGGGGGGAGGATCTGTGAACGTTCTCAAGGGCGTCAGGCCGTGGCACTTCGGCCTCATGTTCGTGCACATGTGGATCTACTGCTCGACCCATCGCCCCTCGCTCACCGACGACGTGTCGGTCATGACCGTGATGTACTCGGTGCAGTCCGCCGCCCTGCTCGCGCTCTTTTTCGGGGTCCGCCACCTGATGCGCGCTGGCCGTGCGGCCGGTTTTCCGTCGGGTCGGGCATCGGTCGCGCTCGACGTCGCCGCCGGCCTGTGCATGGCCGTCGGCGGGATGTTGCTCGCGTTGCCTGTGGGGTTGCCCGCCGTACCCGCGGTCGTCGCGGCGTCGGCTTTGGGCGGACTCGGCGTCGGCTGGGCGTACATGCGGTGGGGGCAGTTCTATGCAAGGCTCGACATCCATTGCGCGGCCCCGCTCGTCTTTTTGAGCATGGCGCTCGGGTCGGTGGGCAAGACGGTCGTCGACCTGCTGCCCGCCGTACCCGCGGCTGTCGCGATCGCCCTGCTGCCCCTGGGGGCCTTTGCCTGCATGCGCCGTTCGCTCGCGACGGTGCCCGAGGCGGCCGAGGAACCCATCCGCTACTACAACAACCGCACCATCGGATCGCTCGTGCGCCTTGCCGTGGGCATCGCCGTATTCAGCCTCACCACGGGCGTCATCCAGTCGGTCCTGCTCGAAGGGGGACCGATTCCCGTGCCTTCGGTGCTCGTGCACCATGGCAGCGAGGTCGTGCTCGGTCTTGCCATGGTCGCCTGGGTCGCGGTGCTCAGGCGCGGGCTCGACTTCAGCCGTACCTGGCGGCTCATCCTGGTCCTCATGGCCACGGCGCTCATCTTCGAACCCCACTTCGACCCCGGGTTCCACACCTACCTGCTGTCGCTCGTGCGCACGGCCCAAACGTTCCTCATCGTGTTCCTGTTCCTGGCTTTGGGCGACGTCGCCCGCCACAGCCCCTACCACCCCATGGCGGTGTTCGCGCTGGGTTGGATCGCCTACACCCTTCCCTTCATGGCGGGCAAGGCGGTGGGCGACGAGCTGGTCGAGCTGGGCGGCCAGAACGCCGCGGTGGTGATGTCGGCCATCGTGTGGGTGCTCGTGGTGGTGATGCTCTTTGTGCTCGACGACTCCGCGGTGGGCAACCGCCTCATCTTCACCGAGCTCAACGACGGCGGTGAGGACGACACGCTCGCCAAGCGCATGGGTGCGGTCCAGCAGCAGCTCAACGAGCAGAGCGAGGCGGTGCGGCAGGGCGCTGACATACTGTCGATACGCTGTGACAAGATGTCAACGGACGCCGGGTTGACGCCGCGCGAGCACGAGATCCTCGAGCTTTTGGTGCGGGGCCGCAGCAAGTCGCACATCGCCGAGGCGTTCTTCATCTCCGAGAACACCGTTCGCGGCCATGTGAAGCACATCTACGCGAAGCTCGGCGTCCACGGCAAGCAGGAGCTGCTCGACAAGGTGGAGTCGGTAGAGGTATGACGGCTGCGAAGGTGGCATGCGGGGCGGCCGGTCGGCATCGGCTTGCGGATAGGTGACTGGCGTCGACTGGCGCAGAGGGAGCCGTCGCGTGCGGCCGTGCGGGTTGTTGTTGCGACCCCTGATACATCATTAATTGAATTAACGCCCCTTTTTCGTTCAAACGCGGTTTAAATGCGGCCTCTGGCGGCTGAAACGGAGCTTGCGTGCAGCCTCATCATGCGAAAACCCCAGTTCGCTAGCTCCGTCCTGTTTCGAAGTCGGGCAATACTCGCGCTAAGGTGGAGCTCGGCCGCCGCATTTCGTCAAAATATGGGCGTTAATTATAAGATAATAGCTAAAATTATAATCTATTGATTGTTTTGCGGGCTGCAGCACGGTGCTGCAAACGCCGCGCAGCGCTGCAAGCTTCAACGAGACGATGCAAACGCTGCAACAACGGCGTTGCATGAACACCGCACGGACATCGCACGACATTGCACGAACGTCGCGCGGCGCCAGCGTCGCGCGGCACCAGCGTCGCGCGCGGTTGCCGATGCCCAAGTTCGACCGCCGCCAAAGCAAAAAGGGGCCGGCGCGAACACTCGCACCGACCCCCGGCATCTGTCATCCGCACGCTGCTCGAACGGCGTGCGGGGTGCTGCGCGCCCGCGCGTCCGCCTGCTCGCACCCACACCCGCTCGTTTTACCTCCGCCGGCGCGTCCCAAAGAGGCCGCGCAGGATCTGCGAGCCTGCCTCGCGGCCGATCTGCCCGAGGAACGACGTGGCGGCGTCCACCACGTCCTCCACCATCTCGCGCTGGTGCTTGGCGCGCTCGCGTTCCTCGCGGGCGGCCTCCTTCTCGGCTTCGCGGGCCGCGCGCTCGGCGGCCTTTTCGGCCTCGCGGGCCGCCTTGGCCTCCTCCTTTGCGCGCAGCTTCTCGAGCTCGGCGCGCTCCGCCTCGAGCTTGGCGCGCTCCTCGGCGAGCTTGTCCGCCTCCTCCTCGTCCTTTTTGGCCTGCTCCACCATCTCGAACGCGCTCTCGCGGTCCACGGCGGTGCCGTACTTCTCCGTCAGTGCGGCCTGGTCGGCGAGGACCTTGTCCATGGTCTCCTGCGAGGCGGCCGCCATGAGGCACTGCGGCGGGAGGACCTTGGCGTTCTCCACGACGCTCGGTCGGCCGTCCTCGTCGAGGAAGGACACGAGCGCCTCGCCGGTGCCCAGATTGAGGATGGCCTCGGCGCTGTCGAAGGCGGGGTTGGCCCGGAACGACTCGGCCGCGGCGCGCACGGCCTTCTGCTCGGCGGGGGTGTAGGCGCGCAGGCCGTGCTGCACGCGGTTGGAGAGCTGCGCCAGCACCTCGTCGGGGATGTCGCTCGGCGACTGGGTGATGAAGTACACGCCCACGCCCTTGGAGCGGATGAGCTTCACCACCTGCACGATCTTGTCGGTGAGCTCCTCGGAGAGGCTGTCGAACAGAAGGTGCGCCTCGTCGAAGAAGAACACGAACTTGGGCTTGTCGAGGTCGCCCACCTCGGGCAGGGTCTCGAAGAGCTCGCTCAGCATCCAGAGCAAGAACATCGAGTAGACTTGGGGGCTCTGGATGAGCTTGGCGGCGTTGAGGATGTTCACGTAGCCGCGGCCGTCCGGCGCGCAGGCAAACCAGTCGGCCAGATCGAGCGCGGGCTCGCCGAAGAAGACGTCGCCGCCCTGGTCCTCGATCGCGATGAGGGCGCGCAAGATGGCGCCCACGCTCTGCGAGGCGATGCGGCCGTAGGTGGTCTCGTACTCGTCGGCATGCTCGGAGGCGTAGTTGAGCATCGCACGGAGGTCTTTGAGGTCGATGAGGAGCATGTCCTTGTCGTCGGCGATGCGGAACACGATGTTGAGCACGCCTTCCTGCACGTCGGTGAGGCCGAGCAGGCGGGCGAGCAGGGCGGGGCCCATGTCGCTCACGGTCACGCGCACCGGGCAGCCGTTGCCCGAGAGCATGTCCCACATCCGGCAGGGGCACCCCTCGTAGGTCCAGCCCTCGAGGCCGAACTTGGCGATGCGCTTCTGCATGTCCTCGGTGTCGTCGCCCGCCTGGGCCATGCCGGTCACGTCGCCCTTGACGTCGGCCATGAACACGGGGACGCCGGCGTGGGAGAAGCCCTCGGCCATGACCTTGAGGGTGACCGTCTTGCCGGTGCCCGAAGCCCCGGCGATGAGGCCGTGGCGGTTTGCCTGGTTGAGGAGCAGCTTGCAGGGGTTGTCGCCCTGGGCCATCCAGATTGCGCCGTCTTGGAGCATGTGCGGGTGCCTTTCTCGGAGTCGCCGGCGAACCCGCCGGCCTGGTTTTCGCATAACCCCACAGTGTACCGTGCCGCCGTCGGTCCCGGGCAGAACCCCGAAGCCGCGCGCTCCAGTGCAACCCGAGGTTGACGGGCGGGCCTCAGCGCCGGCGAGAGGGGTCGCCCTGCCGCCCCGCCGGCGCGCTCACACGAAGGCCCGCATACGAAAGCGCCCCGGACCTGCGCCGCGCTGGCGGAGGGTCCGGGGCGGTTCGTGCGGGTTCGTGCGCTGCGGGGAGGCTTTCCGCAAGATGGGCGGTCGCCCCCGATGGCGGCCGTCTGGGGCTAGCGCCGCGCCCCCTCGTCCACCGACTTGAACAGCTCGCCGGCGGTGGTGCACAGGCCGGCGAGGCCCTGCAGGTCGGAGGGGATGATGATCTTGGTCGACTGGCCGTCCGCCACCTGGGTGAGCGCCTCGAGGCTGCGCAGCGCGAGCACGGCAGAGTCGGCTCCGGCGTTCTTGATCATCTCGATGCCCTGGGCCGTGGCCTCCTGCACCGACAGGATCGCCTGCGCCTGGCCCTCTGCGGCGAGGATCTGGGCCTCCTTCTCGGCCTGGGCGGCGAGGATTTTGGCCTGCTTGTCGGCCTCGGCGCGCAGGACGGCGGACTGCTTCTCGCCCTCGGCGACCAGGATTGCCGACTGCTTCTCGCCCTCGGCCTGCAGGATGGCCTCGCGGCGCTCCCGCTCCGCCTTCATCTGCTTCTCCATGGCCTGGCGGATCGCCTGCGGGGGCGTGATGTCCTTGAGCTCGACGCGGTTGACCTTGATGCCCCAGGCGTCGGTCGCCTCGTCGAGCGCGATGCTCATGCGCGAGTTGATGCTCTCGCGCGAGGTGAGCGTCTGGTCGAGCTCGAGGTCGCCGATGACGTTGCGCAGCGTGGTCGCCGTGAGGTTCTCGATGGCCGCCATGGGGTTGTTCACGCCGTAGGCGTACTTGCGCGGGTCGACGACTTGGAAGAAGATGACCGTGTCGATCTGCACGGTGACGTTGTCGCGCGTGATGACGGTCTGCGGCTCGAAGTCGACGACGTTCTCCTTGAGGCTTACGCGCTTCACGATCTTCTCGACGAAGGGGATCTTGAAGTGCAGACCCGCCTTCCACGTGGCGCGGTAGGTGCCGAGGAACTCGATGATCCAGGCGTCGGTCTGCTGGACCATGCGGATGCAGCGCGAGACGGCCCACAGCACGACGAGGACGGCTACGACGATTGCGACAATCTGGCCGATGGAGCCGAAGTCGAAGTTCTCCACCTGGGCCTCCTTTCAACATGCCGGGCGTCTGCCCGGGCATCGGGCGATGATGGTCAGCGGGGTGCAGGCGCAGAGCGCAGGTACGGGGTGCATGCGGCGCGGATGCGCGCTGGGGTAGGCGGGCGCGGACGCCGCCACGGGCTCCAGCGCGGCGGACCGGCCGCGCGGCAGACGGGCCTACGCCAGGGGCTCGACCACCAGGACGGTGCTGTCGACCTGCGCGATCTTGGCGCGGGCGCCGGTCGGCAGGGCGTTCCCGTCGGGTGTGCGCGCCAGCCACGAGACGTCGGCGAGGAGGACGCGCCCGGTCTGGCCGGCACCCGCGGGAATCCCCTGGGTCACGACCACCTCGCGCCCCACGTAGGCGTCCGCGTTGGTCAGGGCGTCTTCAGGGTTGGCCTTTGTGCGCTTGCGGATGAACGGGCGCAGCGCGAGCAGCATGGCGACCGAGGCGACCAGGAACACGGCGACCTGCACGAGCACGTTGTCGACGAAGAAGCTCACGACGAACGCGACCGCCGCGCCGAGGCAGAACCACAGGCAGACGAGCGCCGGCGCCGCCGCCTCTATGAAGCCGAAGACCACGGCGATGCCGAGCCAAACGAACGTTGCGACCATGGGACCCCTTCCCGTACCCTCCCTGGTTGCGCGCGTTTTCGCGCATCCTGTCTGGCGGCTATCTTACCATCATTGCCCCGCCGCGAAGCCTTTCCGACGCGGCATGCGTATGCGTTCCACGGTTTTCTGGCGTGGCGGTCGGCGGGCTGCAACAGACGAACCGCTGGCCCGAGTACGCCGCCGAGGGCAAGATCGAGTTCGTGTCCGAGGTGCTCAAGGAGGCCGGCTTCGACTACCTGCCCGTGTACAACGAGCCCAACCACAGCCCCGTCTCCACGCCCGAGGAGTTCGAGAAGTACCCGCTCATCCTCAACACCGGTTCGCGCGTGCCGATGTACACCCACTCCAAGCAGCGCAACCTGCCCTGGCTCACCCAGTTCATGCCCGAGCCCATCGTGCGCCTGAACCCGGCGGACGCCGAGGAGCGCGGCCTCGCCGACGGCGACAAGGCCCGCGTCTTCAACGACTTCGGCGAGATCGAGATGACCGTCGAGGTCACGAACCTCGTGCTGCCCGGCTGCGTGGACATGTTCCACGGCTGGAGCCAGGCCAACGTGAACCTGCTCATCCCGCGCGAGTTCGACCCGATTACCGGCTACCCGCCCTTCAAGGAGGGCCTGTGCGAGGTCGAGAAGATCTAGCGGGCGCATAAAGGCGTCGGGGCCATTCCGCGTCCGGTTGGATAGGCACGATTGTTGACGCGCGGCCGCCTCTAGGCTACATGAGTTGCCCACGAGATGGGCCACGCGGTGAACGCCTGCCTGTCGAACAACGCGCAGCCGGCGTGCTATTCTGGCAACCCGACCTTTGTGGCGGAGGTGGCCTCGACCTGCAACGAGGCGCTGCTCACGCAGCACCTGCTTGCGAAGGCGACGGACGAACGCGAGCGCGCCTATCTTCTGAACCACCATCTCGAGAGCTTCCGCTCCAC
>DBEYOB010000040.1:0-14688 GCA_048173955.1 Coriobacteriales bacterium | reverse complement strand
CGGCCGCTGCGGCGCAGCGCCGGGCGACCGAGTCGGGTTCGGGGACCGGCGGCTTCGAGGAACGCGTGCGCCTGCCGCCCGCCTCACCCTGCGGATATGACAGGGCGGGGAGCTCCCAGGGAAGGAACGACCGCACCAGGGCGTCGATGCCGTAGTCGGAGCGGTTCGAGTCGAGCAGGTAGGCCGCGACCGCGACGTCGAACGCCGCGCAGGGGTCCATGCGCGCCATGTCGAGCAGGGCCGGCTCGGAGGAGTCGACGGGCACCAGGCGGTGGAGGTCCTCCTTGACGGAGAACGAGGACACGCGCGCCCTGCCGTACGCGAGGGCAAGCGCCCGCACCGCGTCGTCGCCCTCGAAGCGCAGCACCCGCGCGGGACGATCGCTGCGCCTGCCCGCCGGGATCGGCAGCCCGTCGAAGCTGACGCCCGTCAGGGCGACCGCGTCGGCTGCGCGGACCGCCGCGTCGGAGGGGTCGACGACGTTCAGCTCGGCACAGGCGTCGGGGGCCTCCGCCTCGAGCTCCCAACCCGGCTCGAGGGCGAACCAGGCGGCCGTATCGAGGCCGAAGAGCGTCCCCTCCCCCGCACCGTCGTCGACGTGCACGCCGACCCACGACCCCGCCTCCGCGGCCGCCTCGAGCGCGTCCCACGCGGCCGCGCCCTCGAGGGCCTCCTCCGCGAGGTTGGGCGAGGCGGGGGAAGGCCCGCCCCCCTCGGCGCAGGCCGCCGCCCCCGCCTGGGCGCCGACGGCGAGCACGCGGCGCTTGAGCGCCGTGAAGCCGAGCGCGTCGAACGCGCGCTCCACCTCGGCGGGGTCGAAGTCGGGCCAGGAAGCCTCCTGGGGGTCGAACGCGACCGGGGCGTCGGTGCGAATCCGCGCGACGCGGCGGGACACCAGCGCGTCGTCGACGTGGGCGCGAATGTTCTCGCCCATCTTCCCCTTGATCTCGCCGGCATGCTCGATGACGGCGTCGAGCGACCCGTACTGAACGATGAGCGCGGACGCCTTCTTCGGCCCGATGCCCGGCACCCCGGGGATGTTGTCGGACGTGTCGCCCTTGAGGCCGTAGAAGTCGGGGATCTGGGCGGGCGTGACGCCCTCGTAGAGCTCGGCCACCTCGGAGGGGCCGTACACGACGACGTCGCTGATGCCCTTCTTGGTCGCGACGATGCGCACGTGCTCGCTCGCCAGCTGGTAGGAGTCCCGGTCGCCCGTCACGAGCAGCATCTCGCATCCCATGGCCTCGCCCTGGCGCGCCATGGTGCCCAAAAGGTCGTCGCCCTCCCACCCCTCGATGGCGTACACCGGCACGCTCATGGCGTCGAGCAGCTCGTGCACCATGGGGAACTGCTCGGAGAGCAGCGGGTCGCGCGGGGGGCGCTGGGCCTTGTACTGGGGCAGCATGTCGATGCGCACCTGGGGCGCGCCCTTGTCGAACGCCACGACGACCCCGTCGGGGCGGAAGTCCTCCATGAGCTTGAGCAGCATCGAGACGAAGCCGAACAGGGCGTTGGTCGGACGCCCGTCGGGGGCGTTCATGCTCGGCGGGATCGCATGGAACGCCCGGTGCATGAGCGAGTTGCCGTCGATGACGGCGTAGGTCCCGCCCGCCGCCCTCGTCTCGGCGGGTTCGACGGGCTGCTCGGCTTCGGCCATGGGCGCTGCTCCTCTCGGTCGCGGCGGGCCCGCAAAGACGCCCCTCCCGGGCGCGGGCACCGCCATGCATTCGGGGCAAGTATCGCACGAAAGGCCGGCGCGGGCACCGCCCGAACGCGGGCATCCCCGCGTTTGCCCCGGCGCGGCACAAACCCCACACGTCGCGGTCGGAGATTTGCGTGCCGACGCGGTGTCGGACGTCGATTCGCGCCGACGAAAACGGGTCGCTATGATATGGTCGAAGACATGTACGCATGCGGTAAAGAGCAGGAAACATTCGGCAATTAAAGTTCGGTTCAGCGTTTCGGTCCCAGGTCTCTTGTTCAGCGCAACGCGGCGACGCCGCGCGGCGCGCCACAGAAAGCGAGTGAGGCACATGCCCGTCAACCCGAGCGAGATCTTCGGCACCAAGGTCTTCAGCCAGAAGGTCATGCAGGAGAAGCTCCCCAAGGACACCTACAAGGCCATGCTGCGCACCATCAACGACGGCGAGCCGCTCGACATCGAGGTGGCCAACGTCGTGGCGCACGCCATGAAGGAGTGGGCCATCGAGCAGGGGGCCACGCACTACACCCACTGGTTCCAGCCCCTCACCGGCATCACGAGCGAGAAGCACGACTCGTTCCTCAACCCCGCCGGCGACGGCACGGCGATCATGACGTTCTCGGGCAAGGAGCTCGTGCAGGGCGAGCCCGACGCGTCGAGCTTCCCCTCGGGCGGCCTGCGCTCGACGTTCGAGGCGCGCGGCTACACCGCCTGGGACCCCACGAGCCCCGCGTTCATCAAGGACGACGTGCTCTGCATCCCCACCGCGTTCATCAGCTACCACGGCGAGTCGCTCGACAAGAAGACGCCCCTTTTGCGCTCGATGGCCGCCGTGTCCGACCAGGCCAGGCGCGTGCTGCGCCTGCTGGGCAAGGACGTCCCGCGCGTCGTGGCGACCGTCGGCCCCGAGCAGGAGTACTGCCTCATCAAGGAGGAGGACTTCGTCAAGCGCCCCGACCTCAAGCTCACCGGCCGCACGCTGTTCGGCGCCTCCCCCGCCAAGGGCCAGCAGCTCCAGGAGCACTACTTCGGCGCCATCCGCCCGACGGTGAGCCGCTTCATGAAGGAGCTCGACGAGGAGCTGTGGAAGCTCGCGATTCCCGCCAAGACGAAGCACAACGAGGTCGCCCCCACCCAGCACGAGCTCGCCCCGGTCTTCGAGGAGGCCAACGTCGCCATCGACCACAACCTGCTCGTGATGGAGCTCATGAAGATCCTCGCCTCCCACCACGGCCTGGTGTGCCTCGAGCACGAGAAGCCCTTCGACGGCATCAACGGCAGCGGCAAGCACGACAACTGGTCGATGGCCGCCGGCAGCGACAACCTGCTCGACCCCACCGACACCCCCGACGAGAACCTGCAGTTCCTCATCTTTTTGACCTGCGTCATCGCCGCGGTCGACGACTACCAGGACCTGCTGCGCGTCAGCGTCGCCTCCGCCGGCAACGACCACCGTCTCGGCGCCCACGAGGCGCCCCCCGCCATCATCTCGATCTTTTTGGGCGACGAGCTGAACGGCGTGGTCGAGGCGATCATCAACGGCGGCCACCACGAGTCGCACGGCAAGGAGAGCATGGGGCTCGGCGTGCCGGTGCTCCCCAACCTCTCGCGCGACAACACCGACCGCAACCGCACCTCGCCCTTCGCCTTCACCGGCAACAAGTTCGAGTTCCGCGCGCCGGGCTCGCGCCAGAACCTCTCCGACCCCGTGATGGTGCTCAACACCGCCGTCGCCAAGACCCTCAAGGACTTCGCCGACGCGCTCGAGGGATCCGACGACTTCGAGGCCGACGCGATGGCCTACATCAAGGAGTCGCTCACCAAGCACCGGCGCATCATCTTCAACGGCGACGGCTACAGCGCCGAGTGGACCGAGGAGGCCGCCCGCCGCGGGCTTCTCAACCTCCCCACGCTGCCCGACGCCGCGCCCTACCTCGTCGCGGAGAAGAACCTCGCGCTGTTCGAGGAGTTCCACGTGATGAGCCGCGTCGAGACCCGCAGCCACTACGAGATCAAGCTCGAGCAGTATGCCAACCTCATCAGCATCGAGGCGCTCACGATGCTCGACATGGCCCGCAAGATGATCCTGCCCGCCGTGAACGCCTACGCCGCCGACGTCGCCTCGAACCTGGCCGTCAAGCAGGATCTGGGATGCTCCTGCCGCGCCGAGACCAAGCTGCTCAAGCAGCTCACCGAGGGCGCCGACGCGATCGGCGACGCCATCGACGCCCTCCAGCAGGCCGACGACGCCATGCTCGCGACCGCCGACGTGCAGCAGCGCGCGAACCGCTGCCGCGACGAGGTGCTCCCCGCCATGGAGACGCTGCGCGCCGCATCCGACGCCATGGAGCTCGTCTGCGCCAAGGACTACTGGCCGATGCCCACCTACAACGACATCCTGTTCTACGCCTAGGAAATCCGCCCGGAACGAACCGGGGACGACGCCTCCCGACGGCCCCCGGGAGCAGCCCGTCCGAAACCGCGCGGCGCGCACGGAAGCGCGCCGCGCTTTTTTGCACCGCGCCCGGCCAAGACGGACAGAGGACCGCGGGTCAGCACGCCCCGCGGGCACCATTGGCGAACACCATTATTAAGATTGCTTAATTATTGCACTATTTATCAATTATCATGTAGTGTCAATAAGCCCATCTACCTCGCATTATACATCACCGTGTCTCACCGCCTATCGCATTTTCTCGACACTTGGGACACGATTGGGACACATCAATTTATGAATGTTGAGGTAATGATAATGATTGCAGCCATATACGCGCGCTACTCGTCCAGCCGTCAGCGCGAAGAGTCCATCGCCGACCAAGTGGCCGCGTGCCGTGCCGTCGAAACACCAGCTCGTCTTTTGCTTGCGCCTCATGGTGTTATACTCCCGTAAAGATGGTTTACCGCCAAGACAAGGGAGCATCTATGGACGCGACCGCATCATCCCTCTTCGCCGCCGCCCGCAGGGCATCCGGCCTCTCCGTGGAGCAGGCCTGCCGCATCTGCGGCGTCAGCAGGCCCACGTACAACTCGCGGGAGCGCGACCCCGGGCAGTTCCGCCTCTGCGAGCTGCAGGCGCTCTACGCCGAGCTGGACGACACGGGCCGGGAGCTGCTGATGCGCGGCGTGGTCGGGGCAATCGAGCAAAAGTAGAACACGCGTTCGCATCCGTGCTACAATCCCTGGTATCAGTCGAGACCGGGAAGGCGGTGCGGATGGACGGCTACATCGAGCGAGTCCCCGTCGGCGTCGTGGCCTACACCGCGCCCGACGGCACGATCTCGCCGCAGGAGATCGTGTGGGCCGACGGGCGCCGCTGGCGCGTCGAGGTCGAGATCGCCGAGCCGGTCGGGCGCAAGCCCGCGCCCGGGTGCGGGCCGCAGGAGCGCAGGTACCGGGTGCGGATACTGCCGAGCGGGCAGCGGAAGTGGCTGTATCTCGACTGGCCGGGATGGCATGTGGAGGTCAGGCGGTAGGGAGGAGTAAGGCATGGTCGTGCATCTGGGACTAAGGCTCCGCGGCGACGAGGCGGACCTGCACATCAGCAGGGACAACTTCATCGGCAGGAAGAAGGACGGGAGCTATCGCATCGATTCACCGCGCATCGCGGCCATGTACGACTCGGACCCAAGTCTTCTTGACGAAAAACTTGAAAGGGCCTTCGAGAACTACGCCAAGAACATGGCCTACTACTCTTCTCTCGAAAGGACCTCCTTCGAGTCCGAGCTTGGCAGATTCCTGGGCAAGCACAGGGAGTTCCGCGAAAAGACCGACCTGTCGTCCTGTGACCACCCCGGTGCTTATCTGATGGTGCTCGACGATTTCAAACAGGTGTACATCGGCAAGACGATCGACTCGATCAAAACACGAATCCGAAACCATTGGAACGAAAAGTTCCCCGTAGATAGGATCATCCTCGGAACCGTGGACACGTCAAGACTCCCCATAGACTGCTTCGGCGCGCTCGACACGACAAGGGTCTTTGTGTGGAAGACGAGCAACCCTGCAAAACTCGAGAACTCGCTCATCGAGGACTTCGATGATGCATACCTCTGCAACAGGACGGCTGGGGGAGATCTTCGGGCTGGGCTGATCGAGGCGATAGCGCGACGCAGGCCTCCCAGGGATCTCTCTCGCTTTTAAACGGAAAAAAGCCCGACCCCCGAAGGGGCCGGGCGCATCTGGTCAGTGCTTGAACAGCCTCGCCATTTTCCCGGCTATCCTGTCCCTTCGTTCCGACCGCCCACGCTCGTCTATTGACCACAAGCCGCCATCGAGCGCAAGGCAGTCGCCCTCCTCTACGCCTTCTGGAAGCCCGGACAGCGGGACGTCACTCATGGACCCGCCTTCGCCTTCGAGCACGGCGAAGTCGCCTTCGATCCTGTCTACCGTGAACCTCTCCATGGCGCCACCTTTACAGAGTCGGAGGGTTGCACACCTTGCAGGGCTCGTACCCCTGGGCGACGGCGGCCCCGAGCGTCGTCTCGATGCGGCTCTTGAGGTAGCGGCACCCGTCCCTGTGGTACTTCTCCCCGGTGTTGGTGATGTACACCGTCTGCGACGACGGGTCTGCCGCCTGGGCCGCCGCTGCCTGCTCGGCGGCGATTCGTGCCGCCTCCTGCTCGGCGGCCGCCTGGGCCGCCGCTGCCTGGGCTGCCGCCTCCTGGGCGGCGATCTCGGTGCTCGACTGCGCCGAGCCCGAGGTGGACATGATGGAGACCGAGGTCCCGTCGCTCACGGCGTAGACGCTTCCGTCCTGGTCGGTTCTCCAGACGCGCGCGCCTGCCGCGGCAAGCTCGTCGACGGTCTCCTGGGTCGGATGGCCGTAGGAGTTGCCTGCTCCGACCTCGATGACGGCGACCGTGGGGGTCAGCTGCGACAGCAGGGATGGGGTCGTGCCGGTGTCGGAACCGTGGTGGGACACCTTGAGGACGTCGACGTGCCCGACGGACAGCGGCTCGAGCACGGCGGCAGATGCGTCGCCGGTGAAAAGCATCGACGTCGACCCGTACGCGACCCTGACCACCGCGGACCAGTCGTTGAGGTCGTCATAGGACGCCCCTTGTGAGGGAGAGAGGATGTCGACCGTGCACCCGTCACCCTCGTAGACGCGGGAGCCCGCGACAGCGGCGTTTATCGACAGGCCCTCATCCTCGACCGAGTCGAGGAACTCCTCGAACGCCTGCGTGTCGTGGGCGACCTCCGGTGCCCAGACCTCTCCGACCTCGAAGGCGTCGAACACCTCGGGCATCCCGCCGATGTGGTCCTCGTGCGGGTGCGTGGCGACAAGATAGTCGATGCGGTCGAACCCGAGCCACTCTATATCGTCCACGAGGCCCTGAGCGGCGTCCGAGGTCCCGGCGTCGATGAGCAGCGTCTCGCCGCCGGGGAGGACGACGAACTCCGAGTCGCCCTGCCCCACGTCGAAGAAGTACGCCGTCAGGGTAGCCTGGGTGTCCTGCCACCCTTCTCCCTCGTCGGCGTATGCCGGAGGCGCGCAGACGAATACGGCGGAAATGACGAGCGCCGTCAACACAGTCCGCACGCCTCCCGCCGACGGCCGGGAGGCGGCATGTCGTCCAGGGCCACACGAAACCGTACGCGGGGCGACGGCCGCAATCAGCGCGAGCGCCACGACCAACGGCAATAACGCGTGCATAGTTTCCCCTTTCCGCGAAGGTGCATGGCATCAAGGGGATATTACAGTTTCGGCACAGGAAGATGACAGGGAGGCGGCATACGGGCGAACCGCCCCCGTGGAAGGAGCTATCTGTTCGGGTTGTCGCTGTACATGTTGGGGCACAGAGTGCACCAGCCCGAGTCGTCGACCTCGCCGGTTACGGGAAGGCCAGACTCCGCCTGGAAGCGCCGCAGGGCCGAAACGGCGACCTCGTCCATGGTCCAGCCGGTCAGGTCGATGCCGCTCCAGACGCCGCCGACATCGGCACCCTTGTAACCGTGGCCGACCAGGGCGGCCTTGACAGCCCACGCCGCCAGGCCAGCGTCTCCCGCCTTGACCGGATGCGCGTCCATGACCGCGCGGCTCTGCCCGCCGATCTCTCCGCTCGGGTAGAGCGTCGGGTCGCACGTCGCCATCAGTTCGGTCTGGGCGAGGTGGACGAGGGCGCGCTGGGTGTCGGGGGTCCACTGCCCGGTCGCGGCGGGCGGCTCGATGCCCGCGCGCTCGCACATGGGCCGCGCGAGTCCCTGCATGTACCTGATGTCGGCGTCGGCCTGCCCGCCGTCCCCGGCGGCGTCCGGCGCGATGCGCAGCCACAGATCGTGCCAGCGGTCGTGGTCGACGTAGGGAGCCGGGCAGCTCTTGTGCGGGTCGACCCAGAAGCCCCCCCCCCAGGCCCGCGCGCCGTGCGAAGTCGACGGCGTCGTAGTGGCGGATGACGTTCTCGGCGGGGATGCCGTACTGCGCGCGCAGGCGCTGCACAAGCCACCTCAGCTCCGCGATCTCCTCCTCGGTGAAGTCGCGGCCGTCGCTCACGACCTCGATGCTGATGGACCGCTGGTTCATCGGGAAGTTGCCCACGGCCCAGGCGGTGTCGGCGTCGGGCACGCTGCGCCAGACGGTGCCGGAGCCGTCGATGAAGTAGTGGGCCGAGCTGTTGCGGTTGCCGCCGGCGAAGTAGCGGCAGTTGTCGTACGCGCTCGCCTGCGTCGCCGTGTAGTGGATGGCGACGTACTCCGGATCGCACCCGCCGCGCCCCTCGGTGTAGGTGGACGGCGACGCCAGGAGCTCCCTGATCTCGTATGCCATGGTCTCCTCCTATTCCCCGGTCTTGGGACGCGGGACCTCGTACTGCATCGCCTGCTCCGAGTCGCCCACGCCCTCGGTCGTGGGGTCGACCGCCACGCCCACGAGGGCCAGCACGCCGAAGACGCCGCTGGCGATGGACGTGAGGGCAGACACCCAGGGCTCGGCGTCAAAGTCCACGCCCAGGGCGCCGCACACCGCGACGGCAGCCGTGCCCAGGGCGCCGATGACGCCGACCCAGAAGCTTTTCGATTTGATGCGCAATTTCCAGTTAATCATTCCTGCCCCCCACAGTCGCCGCGTGGATCTCGTCCACCTTCTTGGCCATGTCCCTGCTTCGCTCCTTGGAGTCGCGCAGGGTGACGTTGAGCACCTCCATCTGCGAGGTCATCCCCTCCATCGCCTTGGCGCTCTGCTCCGACACCACGAGCCACTTGCCGTTCAGCTCTGCCATCTCCCGCTCGTGCTCGGCGGTGCGCTGCTCGCGCCTGTCCTCGCGGTCCTCGCGCCTGTCCACCCACCGGGCGATGGACGGCCAGACCTTGGCCACGAAGAGCACGAGGGCGCCGAAGGCGAGCACGTAGAGCGGTCCGGCGTCCGCCAGGGTCTTGAGCACCGCGTCGGCGCCCTCCATCCGCTACTCCTCCCCGCCCTGCTCGGGCTCCCCGTCCTCGGCCGGGGCGTCCCCGGCGTACTCCCAGCCGTCCGGGTAGGCGCCCGGGTCCCAGACGCAGCCGTCCATCTTGCACGTCCAGCGCTTGCCGCCCCACGTGATTTTGTCGCCGGTCATGTAGGCGTCGTGCGCGCCTGTGGGCTGGACGTAGTCGGGCCACTCGTCGGCAGGCTCGGGGTCGGTCTCGCCGCCCTCGGTGCCGCCGCCCTGCCCGCCGCCGGACTCCAGCGCGGCCAGGCGGGACTCGACGCCGCGGCGCCACTGCTCGAGCGCGTCCATGCGGGCGGCAAGCGCCGGCATGCTGCGCTCAGGGTCTGCCTTGGCGCGCGCCTCCCCGGTCAGAGCCTCGCGCTCATCCTTGGAGATGTCGCCCTGGAGCCAGAGCACGTCCAGCTTGTCCAGCATGTCGGTCAGCTCGAAGCGGCCGGAGTCGACGACGCTCTTCGCAGAAATCGCCTTGGGTGATGTGTAGTCCATTTAAGCCTCCAAAGATTGTGCGGCCAGCGCCGCCACCGTCTCCGCCTGCTGCCGCACCTGCTGCGCGACCTTGACCATCGCCGCCTGCTGCCTGCCCTGCTCGGCGCCCGAGGCCGTCCAGGTGGTGGCCTCCAGCTCGCAGGGGACGTCGGATGCGGCCCAAAGGGAGGCGTCGGCGGCGGGGACGGTGGGCGGGGTGATGGGGTCGAGGGCGAGGGTCTGCGGGGTCGCCAGTGCGGCCACGAATATCACGGGGTTTGAAGCGAGATTAGCTTTAAAATCCTCAAGGGTTGTAAACCTGGAATCGCGAATCCAGACGTTTTGATTTTGGTCGATTCCCGCCATCATGTCTGGGTATGTCGTTATGTTTCCTCCGCTCGAAGAATAGACGGCGTAGGAATCGCAAAAAGGAACCTGTGGATAGACTGCCACATTTTTGATGTTCACACCAAAAAGCCCTGGTCGGTTTCCTCCCAGTTGGTAGTCGCTCCAATTTTCATCGCCGTTGTAGACAAGCTCAACGGAATTCTGCTCCACGCTCACCGCCCCGCTCCCGTCCACCGCCAGCACGTCGCGCGTCCCGTCCGGCAGGCTGCGGAGCTGGTGGCCGTCGAGGTCGATGGGGGTGGTGACGGCGGGGGGCTCGTAGGCGGTGGCGGTGGAGCCTAGTTCGAGTTGGACGCGGAACGTCCTGTCGACCTTAATCCCCGCACCCTGCGTCCAGAAGCACAGCGTGTAGTTCCCGGTCCCCGACGCGGTGAAGGTCGTGGAGTTCCCGTGGCTCGCGCCTCCAACGACGACGAAGTCGCCGAACTCGTTGTAGAGCTGGAAGTACGCCATGGCCGTCCCCATGCTCTGGTCGCAGCTTAGCGTGTATTCCCGGCCTTCGAAGAGCCTCGCTGCGCCAAATACGAGCCACGCGCTGCCCGTGCTCGTGCCGGAGATGGAGATGGCGCCGTCCTCGGCCACGGAGGCGGACAGGTCCGAGCTCGGGGGCGTCGCCGACCTCCTGCGCGACAGCAGGTTCTTCCCCGCCGTCACCACGCTAAGCTCGCTCACGCTCGTCAGCCCCGGCGGGCACCACGGCTCGGCGGTGGGGCCTTCGTTGAGCATGACGCGGTAGGTGCCGGAGACGGTCTCGCCGCTCTTTACATAGATAAAAAACCTAGCGTAATCAAAAGTTTCAGAATCCGGCATTTGGGTAGACGAAGAAGTATTGCTCGACACTGACAAAGGAGAAGACTGCCAAACCCCGTCTTTGAAAAGTTGCACAATGAACGAAAATCCGTCTGTTGCCTTATCGACCGACAGTGTATAACTTGTTGATGGTTTCAATACATAGATGATTCCACCACTGGAGTACATCTCAGCTGTTGCTGTTCCATCGACAGTTATGCTTCCATCATCGTTATTCGTGACGGTGATGCCGTTGCTCGAGCCTGTCGGGTTCACCCACAAATTCTGCCGCGTCTCCCCGAAGACCCGCATCCCCGCCACCGGCACCCCGGCCGCGCACCCCGAGGCGCGCACGATGCTGCCGCGGGAGGTCTGCCAGGCGGGGGTGATTTGATGCCTGCTCATTGCGTCTCACCGTCCTCGTACCAGAGCTGCCAGCAGCCGAGCTCCTCGTCCTTGACAAAGAAGGCGCACTTCGCCCCCGTGGGGGCATCGTCCACGCTGTCGTAGACGTAGAGCGGCATCCCGTGGTCCTCCGCCACCTGCCCCAGGTCGCCGATGAGCTGCTCGGCCTCGTCCTGCAGGGCCTCGTAGGCAGCCTGGGCACCCTGGGCGGCCGACACCGCCCCCGTCGCCGCGTCGGCCGCCGCCACGAGCTGCCCGAGCAGGTCGGGGGTCGCCTCCGGGGGCGTCTCGCCGTCGACGTAGCCCGACGCCTCGACCTGGAAGGTGCCCTTGCTCTCGGCCGTGACCAGCCGCATCTCGCCGTCCGCGCTGTAGCCCACGACGGACAGGTCGACCGGGCCGACCTCGGCCATCGCCTCGGCGGGTATGGCCACGGGCCCCCCGCCGTACCGGACCTGCCACACCTCGCCCGAAGGCGTGGTGAAGTTGCACACAACCGACACGCCGTCCCACTCGCCGTCAAGGTCGAGCGCCAGCATCTCGGTGCGCACGTTGTTCGCGATCAGACCAGGCAGGTCGACCGATATGCGCCGCTCGGACACCGTTGCGGTGTGCACGTCGGGGATGTCGCCCGCCGCGAGCGGCGAGACCGGGCGCGGTTGCGCCCCCTCCCCGGCCACCTTCACGAATCCCGCCATCAGGCACCTCCCCTCGCGACCCAGATGCCGCGCCTGCACTCCGAGGTGGCGAGCCTGCGGCCCGGGGCCTCGCCCACGACCGACACCGCGAGCCAGACGCCCGGGACCTCGAGCGCCCCGTCCGGGATCGGCACCGGCTCGCCGCACCATGCGGCCTCCCAGCGGTCCTCCCCGTGCGAGAGCGCCACGCGCACGTCGAGACCGTCCCACTCGCCGTCCAGGTCGAGGGCGACCTCGTCGGCGCCCGACGTCCCGGCCACCGCGACCGCCGGGTCGACCCGGACGCGGCGTCGCCTGACCTCTACCGTGTGCAGCATGCATGCCTCCTATCCGTGTGCCGGGTAGCACAGCGTCGCGTATACGCCGTCGGCGCTCTGCGTGGGCGTCGCCCTGGTGTAGGAGACGGCGCCCGCCGTCGTCACGCCCAGGTAGACCGTCCCGCCGCCGCAGGGCACCGCCTGCATCGCGTCGCAGGGCGGCCTCCAGCCCTCCGGCAGCGTCCCCAGGGCGACCTGCGTCCACTGGGCGCCCGCCGGCAGAGCCGACGCCCCCTGCGAGTAGACGGCGACCGTGCCGTCGGGGCCGCGGCTGGCGTACACGCCGTACGCCGAGTTCAGCGTCATGTAGGACGTCGACGCCCTTGCCGGACGGGCCCGCACGGCCCCCGACGGCAGGGACGCCACCTGGTCGTCGTGCCACTCGACGGAGTGCCCCGCGTTCGTGCCCGGCTGCAGGTACGCCAGCACGCTCAAGGCGTCCGAGGCGGTGCCCTTGGCGACGTAGAGGTCCCACTCCCCGGCCGCCGCCCTGCAGAGCCACGCGTCGCCGCAGCCTCCCGCCCAGTAGAGCCCCATGAGGGTCGGGTCGGTGGCGTCCGCGTGCGTCCAGCGCAGCGACAGCAGCGTCGCGACGTTGTCGGTGCGCCTCACGAGGACGATCTGGAGGGGCGTGCCCGCCCACGGCCCTCCTATGCGCACCGTGCAGACGCGGAAGTAGCCGGCCTGACCGTTCGTCCCGACGCACGTCGAGGCGCTCTGCCCCCCTCCCAGCCACGCAAGGCCGCCGACGTCCAGCCCGTCGCGACTGACTCGCTTGAAGAAGGCGGCGCCCGCCCCCTGCCGCCCGAAGTGCAGCGCCACCGAGCGGCCCGGCAGGCGCGTCAGGGCGGTCGACGAGCCGCCCGCGTCGGAGACGGTCACCCGCACGTCGTACACCGCGTCGGGGTCGAGCGACCCGCCGCAGACGGCGTCGAGCGTCCCCGATGCGGCGTTGGGGTTCGCGCTGTAGGCCTGCGTCCACAAGCTGGCCGTCGAGAGCTTGTACTCGACCTTGACCTGCGTGACCCTGTTGCCCGTCTGGCGGGCCGCGTAAGAGCACCGCACGCGCATGCTGGCGCCGTCGGCGTCGGCCTCGCCCGAAGCCCCGCAACGCGACGCGAACAGGCCGGAGATCGACGGAGCCAGGTAGTCGGCGCGCCACGCGGCGTAGAGGGCCAGGTCTGCGTCCTCCGTGTAGCTCACGCCGGGCTGGTATTCGGCGGCGCCGGAGGCCGACGTGGCCCAGCCCAGGAAGGTGTGCCCGGAGCGGGTCGGCCGCATCGACGAGAGCTCGAGCGGCATGCCGTACCACTTGGTCTGCGCCGTTGGCGCGCCGTTTCCACCGTTCGCGTCGTAGGTGACGACGTACGACGGCCGCTGGGCCACGGCGAGCACGGCCTGGCACTCGCTGGTGCCGTTCATGTAGCCCGATGAGTTCGTGCACGACGCCCGCACCGTCACCGACTGCGCCGCCGTCCCCTTGGTCACGGCGTAGGTGGCCGAGACGAAGCTCTTCTCGGCGGTCTGGCCCGACCCCGACGAGAAGCCGCCCGAGCCGTGGCGCGCCTCCTGGTCGGCGACGGCCACCCACACGTCGATGCCGCTCGAGATCTCGAAGCCCCAGGCAACCGACTGCATGCCCGCCGCGACGACCTGCACGGTGAGCGATGTCTCGTCCTCGGACGTGACGTAGTCGAGGTAGCACCGCCAGTGGTTGACGGTCGGCCCGTATACCCTCATGTCACTCCCCCATCCAGATCAGGGACAGCCCGTCCCCCGACGCGTCGGGCACCCACGCGTATCCGCCCATCGAGAGCTGCCCCGAGACGCGCATGTCGTTGGCGTTGAAGGCCTTGCCGCCGACCGAGGCGACCTCCTGGCCGCCGTCGTAGAAGCCAAGCGACGAGTTGCTGAGCACGGTTGACAGCCCGTTGGCGGTGGTCGACAAGGTGAGCGTGGGGTTGCCCTCCGCGTCCATGCCGCGCGAGAAGCTCGCCTCGACCTCGTCCACCCGGCCCGCGAGCTCCCCGAGCGACCCTCCCATGCCGTCGAGCGAGCCCTGCAGGCCCTCGATCTCGGCGGTCTTGCGCGAGATCGACTCGGTGATGGACTCGGTGGTCTGCGACACCGAGGTAGACAGCGCCTCGATCTCCCCCTCCGCGCCGTCGACCCTGGCCGACACCTCGGAGACGCTCGTCTCGACCTCGCCGGCCCTCAGCTCGATGGCGGCGTCGGTCTGCTCGGCGGTGTAGTAGCCGGAGAGCGCCTGCTCGACCTCCTCGAGCGTGGCCATGAGCGCGATCTGCTCGTCGGTCTGGTCGATGCGCGTCTCCGCCGAGGACACCCGGTCGGCGAGCTCGCCGACGGCCTCGGCGGCCTCGTCGGCCTTTGCCCCGGCCGCGTCGGCGTCGGCCTGGGCCTGCTGCGCCGCCTGCGACGCGGAGTCCGCCGCGCCCTGCGCCGCCTGGGCCTTGGCG
>DBEYOB010000039.1:0-16730 GCA_048173955.1 Coriobacteriales bacterium | reverse complement strand
CTCGCACGCGGACATGGCTCAGTTGGTAGAGCACAACCTTGCCAAGGTTGGGGTCGCGGGTTCGAGCCCCGTTGTCCGCTCCATGCCTACTTGAGGGCCGGTCACCACCGGCCCTTTTGCTACGGCGACGTCGCCAAGTGGTAAGGCAGAGGCCTGCAAAGCCTTTACCCCCAGTTCGAATCTGGGCGTCGCCTCCACGACACGCCAAGGGCCGCCCGCGGGGCGGCCCTTTTTCGTGCGCAGGCCTCGCGCGGCGGCCCCCGCCCCGCGCCGTCGTCCGGTGATGCCCTTCACGTTCGCGTCTTTTGGCCAGCGGCCCCCGGATTCGCTGACACGGGCGCCAACCACTCGGAATCATTCACTCGGGCAAACGCCCACCACCGCAGCCGAGAGCAACCGATGGCGCCCAGCCGCTCACCCAGCCTGCGCGTCGACCCCGTCCAAGGCGTCCGCCTCGCGTTGGGCGCGCAGGGGCGCGATCATCTTCACCAGGCGGACGCAGGTGCCCGCCCCCGCCTGTTTGGGCTTGATCTCGATGGAGTCGGCGAGCATGAGCATGAGCCTGATCCCCCGCCCGCGCGTCTCCGACGGGACCGGCAGAGCGTCCCCTTCGCGATACGAGCAACCGCACCCGCAGTCGCTCACCTCCATGACGATGCGGTCCCGGTAGATCCCCACCGTGACCGTCACCGAACCCTCCCCGCCCGACGCCCCTCCCCCGTGGTCGAACGCGTTGCCCAGGGCCTCCCCCAGCGCAAGGACGAGGTCGTATATCGTGTCGCGCGGCAGGGAGAGGGACGAGAGCGTCTCGGCGACCGCGCGGCGCGTTTCCGCCATATACGAGGGGTCGCAGGGGACGCTCATCGTGCGGACGCGCAGCGGGGCCTCGTCCGGCGGGACGGAGACCTTCCCGTGGCTGGTCACCTCGCGCGACACCACGGGGATGAAGTCGCACAGGCGCGTCTGGCGGAGCGCCCGGACGATGGGCTCGCTCGCGTTGATGAGCAGGAGGTTTCCGTTGAGGGAGCGGAGCTTGCGGCTCAGCGTGATGAAGACGGCAAGGCCCGACGAGTCGGCGTAGGTGACGCTCTCCATGTTGAGGACGAGCGAACGGTACCCCTTCTGCACGAGCAGCATGAGCCGCTCGCGCAGGTGCTGGGCGTTCTGCCACGTGATCTCGCCGGCGAGCGAGACGACGAGGGCCTCCCGGTCCGCAAGCACCGCAAACCACCTCCTTCGGCGCGATCCGCCCGCAGCCGCATCCGCGCGGCGTCCCAAAGTTTCCTCTCTATCGTTCCCCAGCCGAGGCGCGATGAGACACACGCCGCGCCCATCATCGCCAAATTGACGCCGTCACCGGTCGGAAGGCGCCGTCCCGCGGTCCGGCCGGGGCGCCTCCTCCCCGTCCAGCCCGTCGAAGCGCACCGCCACCATGGCGATGTCGTCGTGCAGGTCGCCCCCGGCGAACTCCTCGACGGCGTCGAGGACCCCCTGCGGGACGTGCTCCACGCCCGCACGGCAGACGCGCAGCAGCGTCTCCCGCAGCATGTCCTCGCCGAAGAAGTCCCCGGAGGGGCTGCGCGCCTCGGTGGTGCCGTCCGTGTAGAGGTACAGCATGTCGCCGCGCTCGAACTCGAACGCACCGTTGACGTACTCGAGCCCCTCGAAGGCGCCGACGATGGGGGACTGGACAGTGAGCAGCTCAAGCTCGGCCGCCGGGCTCGACGGACGGTGGACGACCATCGCCGGCGGGTGCCCTGCGGAGCAGTAGGTCGCCTGGCCGGTGGCGAAGTCGATCGAGACCACCACGAGGCTGGCGAACGTCTCCAGGCGCGAGAAGTTCAGAAACAGGTTGTTGAGCGAGGAGACCATGCTCGCCGGGTCGAGGAAGTTCCACGCATACGCGGCGAGCGCCGTCTTGACGAGCGAGGCCATGGCGGCGGCCTCGACCCCCTTGCCCGAGACGTCGCCCAAAACGACGATGATCCTGCCCTCGGCAAGGTCGTAGAGGTCGAAGAAGTCGCCGCCGACGACCGCCGACTCGGTCGCCGAGATGTAGAGCGACGAGGTCGTGACCCCGGGGGCACCGGGCAACTCGTTGCGCAGGCCGACCTGAAGCGCCTGCGATATCTGCGCGTCGTGCGCCCGCTCCTGCTCAGCGTGCAGGGTGGTTCCCACCTCGTTGGACAGGCTGCGGAGGAAGGAGACCTCGGCGTCGTCGAACGGATGGTCGCGCGAGCCCCTCATGACGAGCAGAGCCTCCTGGAGCGGCTCGTCGGACGCCTCGCCCGACGTGAGGAGGACGCCGAAGCCGGCCTCGAGGTCGGTATGGCGCCCGATCCACATGCCGCAGGGCGAGGACGGCCCGATGGCGACGAACCCGCGCCCCTCGGAGAAGACCTCGGACATCCCGTGGGGAAACTCGAGGGCGTCGCACTCCTCGCCGCGGTCGGGGTCGAAGAGGCGCACGAGCGTCGTTTGGCTGTAGAGGCCGCTCTCCATGATCATGATGTGCGAGGGGACGACGCCGCCCACCACGCCCGCGATCTGCGCGGCGAGGTGCGTCGTCATCTCGCCCGCGTCGCGCACGAGCTCGCGGATCTCGCTGCCCGCGGCGTTGAAGCTGCTCGCCCTGCGCTGCTCCATCTGCGTCACGGCGGCGGAGAACTCGACCGACAGGAAGTCGGCGACGGTGTCGAGCAGGCGCACGTCGTCGGAGGCGACGGGATGGGGGCTCAGCCATCCCGCGACGACCACGGCGACCACGCGGTCGTACGTGAACACGGGCGTGCCGACGAGCGTCGAGCAGCGCGACGCGAGCCCCGAGCGGAGTCTGAAGCGCGTGTCGGTGTCCAGGTCGAGCATGATCGCGCCGCCGTCGGGCGACTGGGAGGGCGACACGAGCTGGAGGCGCACCGTCCTCCTGTTGCGCACGACGAGCGTGGGTATGCCGACCCCCATCGGAAGATAGGGGCTGTCGATGCCGAGGGCGTCGAACCCCCGGGACACCCCGTAGGGGGTGAAGCCGTAGTCGTCGGCGAGGTAGAGCACGACGGCGTCGGCGGCCATGACCGACTCGAGCTCGTTGGCGACGCGCAGCGCGAGCGCCTCGAAGGAGTTCTCCCCCAGCGTGGCCGAGGAGACGATGGAAAGCGTGCCCCGCAGGCGCCCCTCGGCGCGGCGGAGCTCCTCGAGCAGATGCGTCCGCTCGCGGTCGGCCTCGTAGCGCTCGTCGAGCCGCGCGACCACCGCATAGGACGACCCGTCCGCAAGGGGGTGGCACCGCACGCAGACCGGGACGAACGAGCCGTCCGCAGACTTCGCGCGGGCGGGAGAGGAGGATCCGTCCGTCGGAAAGGGCAGCAGGCCCGCCTCGGGGCGCGCGAGGTCGACGCTGTAGAAGTAGTCCTTGACGTCGTGCCCCGCAAGCCCGTCGGCGGCAACGCCGAGCAGCAGCGCCGCCGCATCGTTGGCGTAGGACACCGTGCCGTCTTCACCGAACAGCAGAACGGCCTCGTCGAGCATGCCGAGCACAACGTCGTCGACCGCCATGTCTCCCCTTTTGCCCGTGGTCGGGCACCCGGGGTGCCCAGATACGAAAAAGGGCCCTTGCGGGCCCTGGACAATGCATGGTGTCGGAGGCGGGACTTGAACCCGCAAGACCGTAAAGTGGTCACTAGCACCTCAAGCTAGCGCGTCTGCCTATTCCGCCACTCCGACTTGCAACGCGAGAAAGAACTATACTAGACCGCCTGCCGGTGCGCAAGAAGGTCGTTGCGGTTCACATTTTCATCACAGCTCGTCCCCTACCTCCGCGTGGGATGGCCCCGAACGAAGAGCGGCCCCGCCCCGCGGGATGCGGGACGGGGCCGCCTGGCTTCGGGTCGGACGGCGCCGGAAGAGCCCGGCCTGCCGGGCGCCCCGCCCTACAGCTCGATGGTGTTGCCCTTGATGGGGAACGGCTCGGCGAAGTGGCAGGCGCAGTAGTGGTCCTCCCCCACCTTGCGCAGCGCCGGCTTCTCCTTCGAGCAGATGTCCTTCGCGATGGGGCAGCGCGTGTGGAAGCGGCAGCCCGAGGGCGGGTTGATCGGCGAGGGCGGGTCGCCCGGCAGCACAATGCGCTCGCGGGCGCGCTGCACGTCGGGGTCGGGCACAGGCACCGCGGAGAGCAGCGACTGGGTGTAGGGGTGGTACGGCGTGTTGTACAGACCCTTCCACCCCGAGATCTCGACGAGGTTGCCCAGGTACATGACGGCCACGCGGTCGGAGATGTACTGGACGACCGACAGGTCGTGCGCGATGAACAGGTAGGTCGTGCCCGTCTTGGCCTGCAGCTCCTTGAGCAGGTTGAGCACCTGCGCCTGGATCGAGACGTCGAGCGCCGAGACCGGCTCGTCGCAGATGATGAGCTCGGGGCGCATGGCGAACGCGCGGGCGATGCCGATGCGCTGGCGCTGGCCGCCGGAGAACTCGTGCGGGTAGCGGCTCGCATGCTCGGGGTTGAGGCCCACGAGCTCGAGGAGCTGGCGCACGTGCTGCTCGCGCTCGTTGCGGTCCTTCATCGTGCCGTGGATGACCATCGGCTCCGAGATGATCTCGCTGATCGTCATGCGCGGGTTCAGGCTCGCGTAGGGGTCCTGAAAGACGTACTGGACCTTGCGGCGGTAGTCCTTGAGCGCCTTGCCCTTGTACTTGCTCACGTCGGAGCCGTTGAAGAGCACCTCGCCCGAGGTGAGGTCCTGCAGGCGCATGATGCAGCGGGCCGTCGTCGACTTGCCGCATCCGGACTCGCCGACCAGGCCGAGCGTCTCGCCGCGCTTGATCGAGAACGAGACGTCCTGGACGGCCGAGACCTTGCCGGCGAGGCGCGACGAGAGCACGCCCTGCTCGACCGGGAACTCCTTGCAGAGGTTGCGCACGTCGAGGACCAGGTCCTCCCCCTTCTCGGGTGCGGCGGCGGTTGCGTTGTCCTGTGCCATTTACTCCTGGCCTCCCTTCTTGTCGTTCAGAGAGCCCGGACCGCGCCTGAGCGAGGCGTTGGTGCGCGACGTCTCGGGCTGGTTGGCGCTCACGAACTCGTCGTCGTCGGCAAAGTGGCAGAACGCGTAGTGGCCCGTCGGCGTCACATGCTTCGGCGGCCGCTCCTTGAAGCAGATGGCCTTGGCGTAGGGGCAGCGCGGCGAGAACGGGCAGCCCTCGGGCAGGTTGACGAGGCTCGGCGGGTTGCCCTTGATGGGCGTGAGCGGCCGCTTCTCGTCGAGCGTCTGGTCGGGGATCGAGTTGTGCAGGCCCCACGTGTAGGGGTGGCGCGGGGTGTAGAAGATCTCGTCGGCGGTGCCGAACTCGACCGGGCGGCCGGCGTACATGACCATGATCTTGTCCGCCATGTCGGCCACGACGCCGAGGTCGTGCGTGATCATGATGATCGCGTTGCCGTTCTTCTTCTGCATCTCCTTCATGAGCTCGATGATCTGAGCCTGAATCGTCACGTCGAGCGCCGTGGTGGGCTCGTCGGCGATGAGGATGTCGGGGTCGCACGCCAGGGCCATGGCGATCATGACGCGCTGGCGCATGCCGCCCGAGAACTGGTGCGGGTAGTCCTTGACGCGCTGCTCGGGGTTGGGGATGCCGACCATGTCGAGCAGCTCGACCGCGCGTTCGAGCGCCTGCTTCTTGGTGTAGCCACGGTGGATGCGTAGGCCCTCGCCGAGCTGGCGGCCGATGCGGTAGACCGGGTTGAGCGAGCTCATGGGGTCCTGGAACACCATCGCGATGTCGTTGCCCCGGATCGACTGCATCTCCTTGGGGGACATCTTGAGCAGGGAGTGGCCGCGGTAGCGCACGTCGCCGCCCTCGATCTTGCCGGGCGGCATGGCGATCAGGCCCATGATCGTCATGACGGTCACGGACTTGCCCGAGCCGGACTCGCCCACCACGCCGAGCGTCTCACCGGGGTCGAGCGTGTAGCTCACGCCGTCGACCGCGCGCACGACGCCGTCGCGGGTGTGGAAGTACATCTTGAGGTCGTCGACTTCGAGGAGGTGCGAACCTTCGGGGATGGGCTGGTTCTTGAGGTCCTCCTGGGTCTGCTTGGTGGTGGAGGCCATGGGGTTACACATCCTTCGTCTTGACGTCGAGGGCATCGCGCAGACCGTCGCCGAGCATGGTGAACGCGAGCACGGTGGACAGGATTGCCACGCCCGGGCAGATCATGAGCCACGGAGCCGTCGACAGGTAGGTCTTGCCGTCGGAAATCATGAGGCCCCACGACGGGGTGGGCGGCTGGACGCCCATGCCGAGGAAGGACAGGGCGCTCTCGGTGAGGATGGCGCCGCCGATGGACATCGTGGCGTACACGATGATCGTGGCGACCGAGTTGGGGAAGATGTGGCGGATGATGATGCGCGCGTCGCTGGCGCCCATGGCGCGGGCGGCGTCGACGTAGTCGTTCTGCTTGACCGACATAATCGCCGAGCGGAAGACGCGCGCGATGCTCGTCCACCCCAGCACGCCGATCGCTATGAAGACGTTCTGGAACCCGGGCCCGAACACCGCCAGGAAGGTGATGGTGAACAGGATGTAGGGGAACGCCATGAAGATGTCGGCGAGACGCATGATCAGCATGTCGACGATGCCGCCGTAGTAGGCGGAAAGCGCGCCGAACACCAGGCCGATGCAGGTCGAGATCGCCGTGGCGAGCAGGCCGACGGCGAGCGAGACGCGCGCGCCGTAGATGACGCGCGACAGGACGTCGCGGCCGAGCAGGTCGGTGCCGAAGGGGTGCTCCGCCGAGGGCGCGAGCAGCGAGCGGCCCGCCGCCTGCGAGGAGTCGATCGCGGTGGGCGAACCGAGCACGTTGGGGACCCACAGATCCGCGGTCACGGCGAGCACGACGACGAACAGGATCCAGATGAGGGCGATGACGGCGAGCTTGTTGCGCACCAGACGGCGGAACGCGTCGCCCCACAGGGTGCGTTCCTTCTTGCGGCCGGCTGCCTGCGCGCCAGACGACGCCGAAGCGTCAACCGCGTCCGCGGCGACCGCGAGCGGTTCTGCGAGAGCGTACTTCACGTTACTTCCCCTCCTTCTTGGGCGTGCCATACCTGATGCGCGGGTCAAGGAAGGCGTAGCTCACGTCGACCACCAGGCTGATGACCATGACCACGATGACGATGATCGAGACGCCGCCCATGACGATGGGCCAGTCGCGCTGCGTGATGGCGCGGTACACCTCGTATCCGACGCCGGGCCAGTTGAACACCGTCTCGGTCAGGATGGCGCCCGAAAGCATGCTGCCCAGGTCGATGCCGATGTAGGTGACGACCGGGATGAGCGCGTTCTTGAGGGCGTGGTGGACGATGACCTGGCGCGGGGCGAGGCCCTTGGCGGTCGCCGTGCGGATGTAGTCGGAGTTCATGACGTCGAGCAGCTGCGAGCGCATGATGCGCGCGGCGTACGCCGTCGACACCGACGCGAGCGTGATGGCGGGCAGGATGTAGTGCATCCAGCTCGGGAAGTTGGAGGTCGGCCCGCCGGCGCCCGAGATGGGCAGGTAGAACGCGCCTCCCGTCCAGTCGCGCATCCACACGCCGAAGAACAGCTGGAGCAGCATGCCGAGCCAGAACGCCGGCATGGCGACCAGGATCGAGGTGGACAGGGTGACGAGCACGTCCCAGAACGAATAGCGCTTGATGGCCGAGATGACGCCGGCGCCGATGCCGACGACGATCTCGATCGCGATGCCGCACAGGGCGAGGCGGATCGTGTAGGGGTACTTCTGGGCGAAGATGTCGTTCACCGACATGCTGCGCGAATACGAGGTGCCCAGGTCGCCCTGGAGCAGGTTGCCCATGTAGTAGATGTAGCGGTTCCACATCGACTCGGGCACCGCCTCCTCGAGCTCGGTCGTGACCTCGCCCGCGGCGTTGATGGGCTGCCCCTCGTCGTTGGTCTTGATCAGATGGTTCGCGGCCCTGATCTGGAGCTCGATGGCGGGCGTCAGCGCCTTCTCGCCCGCGATGAGCTTGATCGGGTCGCCAGGAACCACGTTCTGCAGCACAAACAGGATGAGCGTCACGCCGATGAACACCGGGATGAACTGCAGGATACGCTTTCCTATGTACCTTAACATCGTCGTCTACCCTCTCTTTCAAAAAAGCCGGGGGACACGTCCTCGATCCGTGCTTGGCTCTTTTTCCGCCGATGGGAGACCGCCGGAAAAGGAACCAAGCGTGTATCGAAAGGGGCCTCGCCGAGACGAGGCCCCGGAACGACCCCGTACCGGGGCGCCGCCGGCGCCCCGGTGCAGGTCGGCGCTAGGCCGAAAGCCAGCAAGCCGCCATGTCGGACAGCTTCATCGGGTCGAGATAGAAGTTGTTCACGCGGCCCGACACCACGTAGTTGTGGCGGTAGAACATGAGCGGGATGACCGGGAAGTCCTCGCCGATCTGGCGGTTGACCTCCTGCAGGGCGGCCAGGCGCTCGGCGTCGTCGACCGTCGAGCGGGCGGCGTCGATGGCGGCGTCGACGTCGGGGTTGCTGTAGCCCGAGCGGTTGTCGCCCACGCCGGTGTAGAAGTTCGGGTAGATGAAGTTGTCGAGGATCGGGTAGTCGGCGACCCAGCCCAGACGGCCGATCTGATACTGCAGGTTCTGCAGCATGTCGAGGTAGGCGGCCCACTCGGTGGTCTCGATGGTCGCCGTCACGCCGATGGCGGAGAGGTCGGCCTGGACGAGCTGCATGATGTCCTCGTGGCCGCCGTCGGAATTGCAGGACAGGACGATCGAGATGCTGTCGGTGCCGAGCTCCTCCTTGGCAGCGGCGAGCTCCTCGTTGGCCTTGTCGACGTCGTACTGGGAAGCCTCCCACGAACCGGCCTCGTAGCCGTTGATTCCCGGGGGCACGATGCCGTCGGCCGGAACGCGCGTGCCCTCGAAGACGACGTCGCAGATGGCCTGGCGGTTGATGGCGTAGGAGATGGCCTTGCGCACGTGGATGTTGCCGAGGGTGGCGTCGGTGTTGTTGCAGACCAGGTAGTAGGTCGACAGCTCCTCGCCGAGCAGTGCCTGCTGGCCGGGGTTGCCGGTGTAGCCGTCGGCGGACTCGCCGTACTGCTGCGAGACCGCGGAGATGCGGCCGGAAGGAATCTGGGCGTAGTCGAGGTTGCCGCCCTCGAACTCGGTGAAGGCCGTGTCCGGGTCGGAGATGATCATGAAGTTGACGCCGTCGACGTAGGCCTTGGCGCCGATGTAGTTCTCGTTGCGCACGACCTGGATGTACTGGCCGTCCATCCACTCGCCCTGCATCTGGAAGGCACCGTTGCCGACAGGGGCGCGCGTGAAGGCGGACAGGTCGGACGCGGCGCTCTCGGGGATGGGGGCAGTGGCCAGGTGCGACACGACGTAGGGGAAGTCGGCGTAGCTCATGTTGAGGTGCACGACGAGCGTGTAGTCGTCGGGGCACTCGATGTTGAGCTCGGCGCCGTCGGTGCCGGCGAGCACGTCGTCGTAGCCGTCGACCATCGACAGGTGGTAGGAGACGGCCGAGGGGTTGTCGGGGTTCGTGTTCGGGCTCACGAGACGGTTCCACGCATACGCGAACGAGGCGGCCGTGACCGGGTCGCCGTTGTGGAACGTGGCGCCCTCGACCAGGTTGAACGTGAACTCGGTCGCGTCGTCGTTGGCCTCCCAGCTCGTGGCGGCCTTGCCGACGAGCTGCTGGGTGGCGTAGTCGTAGGTGGTCAGGGCATCGAACAGGCACTTGCAGACCTGCATGCCCTGGTCCTCCTGGACGTTGTAGGGATCGATGGAGACCGGGTTGTTGATGTAGAAGTTGAACGTGCCGCCGCTCACGGCGCCGTCGGCCGCACCCTCGTCGGCCCGAGCGCCCTGGGCGCCGCCTGCGAGCGCGATGGCCGCCGCGGTGGCGAGGGCGCCCCCGACAAAGGTGCGGCGGCTGATGCTTGCGGCGGGAACAAAGCTCTGGGACATGGCATTACTCCCTTCATGGTTGGACGGTGCCGTGCGCACCGTCGGGTCACGGTGGACGCGCAAGGCGCCGGGCGCCTGCGGGCCAACGCGCTTCTGTTCCCATGTATTGCCGCACATCTCATGCGACCTGCATAGAAACAGAAACGTGCTAGTGCTCTAGTGTAATGGAGAATGCAAGCTTCGCGGGCCTTAATTCAAGATTTGGTCGGTGATTAGCATGCTTGAAACATTCAAACACGTCGCCTTCAAGTATCTTTTCAGCATCGAGGCAGCTTCAACCGGGCATTCTGCGCATCCTGCAACGATTCGGAAACAAAAGGGGCACCCCGAAGGATGCCCCCTTGCATTGCGCTGTCGAGCGCGCCAGGACCGTCCGCAAACCGCCGGCGGACGGAGCGCGCGAACCCGCGACGGACCGTTAGCCAATCGACCCCTGCGGGAAGATGATCATGAACACGAGCAGGCAGACCACGAACACGACGGCGCAGATTATGGTGAGCCTGTCGAGGTTCTTCTCGACCGTGCCCGAGCCTCCCATGTTGGAGTACATGCTGCCGGCGATCATCTCGGAGACGCCGGTGCCCTTGCCCGAGTGCATGAGGATGAAGGCGACGAGGCCGATGCCCGAGATGAACCAGACGATGGTGAGGATGACAAGCAGAGGGGTCAACGTGAGCTCCTAGCGTTTAAAACGGCAGCAATCCCTAAACTGCTGTATGGTAGCACACCGCTAGCACGCCGCGCCGTGCTCCAAAAGACTCTCACCATCCCAACACGCCGGCTTGTCGATGCCCAGAAGGTCGAGCAGGGTCGGCGCCACGTCGCACAGCCGCCCCGCACCGTCGTCGCGCACGCCGACGCCGTCGGCGACGACCACGAACGGCACGCGCGCGAGCGTGTGCGCCGTCATGGGATGGCGCACCCCCTGCGCATCGACGGTGAACATGCAGTCGGCGTTGCCGTGGTCGGCCGTGACAAGCGCGACGCCGCCCTGCGCCCGCACCGCGTCCACCACCCTGCCGACGGCGGCGTCGGTCGCCTCGACGGCCTTCACCGCCGCGTCGAACACGCCCGTGTGCCCCACCATGTCGGGGTTGGCGAAGTTGACGATGTAGACGTCGGCCTCGCGCGCCTCGATGGCGCCCACCAGCCGGTCGGCGACCTCGGGGGCGCTCATCTCGGGCTGCATGTCGTAGGTCGCGACCTTCGGCGAGGGGACCAGGACGCGCTCCTCGCCCTCCTTGGGCTCCTCCACACCGCCGTTGACGAAGAAGGTCACGTGCGCGTACTTCTCGGTCTCGGCGGTGTGGAGCTGGCGCAGGCCGGCGGCGGCCAGGACGTCCGCGAGGACGTTGTCGGGGTTCTCCTTGGGGAAGGCGACCTCGACGTCGAGCGCGGGGTCGTACTCGGTCATCGAGACGAACGAGACGCGCGGGGACCTGCCGCGGTCGAACCCGTCGAACGCCGGGTCGACGAAGGCACGGGTCAGCTCGCGGGCACGGTCGGGGCGGAAGTTGAAGAAGACGACGGTGTCGCCGTCGGACACGCCGCCGTCCTGCTCGCAGGCGAACGGGACGACGAACTCGTCGGTGACGCCGGCTTCGTAGCTCGCCAGCACGCCCTGGACCGGGGACTGGACCGCCGTCCCCCTCCCCAGCACGATGGCGTCCCAGGCGCGCTTCACCCGGTCCCAGCGGTTGTCGCGGTCCATCGCGTAGTAGCGGCCCGACACGCTCGCCACGCGCGCGTCGAACTCCCCGTTGAGCTCCGAGGCGTTGGCGCACGCCGCGGAGAGCTCGCGCACGAAGCCGACGCCCGTCCCGGGCTCCACGTCGCGGCCGTCGAGGAAGGCGTGGACGCGCACGCGCCGGACGCCGCATTCCGCCGCCATGCGCAGCAGCGCCATGCAGTGCGCGAGGGACGAGTGCACGCCCCCGTCGGAGGCAAGCCCCATCAGGTGCAGCGTCGCCTTGCTGCGGGCGACGGCGCCCAGGGCGGCGGCGAGGACGGGGTTGTCGAAGAACGCGCCGGTCTCGATCGAGCGGTCGATGCGCATAAGCTCCTGCATGACGACCCGGCCGGCGCCGATGTTGAGGTGGCCGACCTCGGAGTTGCCCATCTGCCCCTCGGGAAGGCCCACGTCGGGGCCGGACGCCCCCAGCGTGGTGTGGGGGTAGCGGGCGAGCAGGGCGTCGAGGCGCGGGGTCGAGGCGGCCGCGACCGCGTTCGCCTCGCCAGGCTCCGACCACCCGAGGCCGTCCATGATGACGAGCAGCGCCGGGAGGTTACGCATCGAGGACCCTCCCGACGATGTCGACGAACGCCTCGGCGTTAAGCGAGTCCCCACCGACCAGCACCCCGTCCACGTCGGGGCACGACGCGAACGCGGCGGCGTTGCCCGGCTTGACCGAGCCGCCGTAGAGGATGCGCGCGCTCGCGGCGCGCTTGTCGCAGCGCACCTGCGCGATAGCCGCGCGCACGGCCGCGGCGACCGTCTGGACGTGCTCGGGCGACGGGACGCGCCCGCTGCCGATCGCCCAGACGGGCTCGTAGGCGACCGCGAGGTCGACGCCGGTCAGCGTCGCCCCCTCGAGGGAGGCGCGCACCTGCCCGGCGACGTAGGCGACCGTGTCCCCCGCGTCGTAGACCTCGGCCGGCTCGCCGACGCACACGATGGGCGATATGCCGTGGCGCGCCAGGGCGGTGCACTTGGCCGCGACGTCGGCGTCGGTCTCGCCGAACAGGGTGCGTCGCTCCGAGTGGCCCACGATGCACCAGGAGCAGTCGAGGTCGGAGAGCATAGCGGGAGAGATCTCGCCGGTGAAGGCGCCTGCGTCGGCGGTGTGGCAGTCCTGCGCCCCCACCTGGGCGAAGGAGCGGTCGAACGCGATGACGTTGCTCACGCCGCGCAGGGCGGTGAACGGCGGGCACATGACGACGTCGACGCGCCCGCGCCAGGAGCGCTCGAGCCGGTCGACGACCTGCTGGGCGAGCTTCACCGCGTCAGCGTACGTCCCGTTCATCTTCCAGTTCCCCGCCACCAGCGGGATGCGGGCCGCCGGCACGGCGGGGCAGGCCTCCCCGCCCGCGGCCGGGGCGGACGCGTCTCTAGTCAAGGGCATCGGGAATCGCCTCCACACCCGGCAGCGCGACGCCCTCGACGAGCTCCATGGACGCGCCGCCGCCGGTCGAAATGAACGTCACGCCGTCCTCGAGGCCGAACTTCTTGACGGCCGCGGCGGAGTCGCCGCCGCCCACGATGCTCGTGCACCCGCCGTTCGCGGCGATGGCCTCCCCCACCCCGCGCGTCCCCGCGGCGAAGGCGTCCATCTCGAAGACGCCCATCGGGCCGTTCCAGAACACGGTCTTGGCGCGGGCGAGCTCGCCCGCATAGGCGGCAACGGTCGCCGGGCCGATGTCGAGTCCCATCCACCCCTCGGGGATTGCATCCGCCTCGACGACGCGGCTCTGCGCGTCGGCGGCGAAGCGGTCCGCGACGACGTAGTCGCACGGCAGGACGATGCGGCACCCGCGCGCCTCGGCCTTCTCGAGCATCTCCGCGGCGCGGCCGACCCACTCGTCCTCGACGAGCGACGCGCCGATGGCCTTGCCCTGGGCGCGCATGAACGTGAAGCACATGCCGCCGCCGATCAGGAGCACGTCGACGAGCTCGGACAGGCGGTCGATGACACCGATCTTGTCGGAGACCTTCGAGCCGCCCAGCACGGCGACGAAGGGGCGCTCGGGGCTCTCGATCATGCCGGTGATGGTCTGGACCTCCTTCGCCAGGAGCAGGCCGGCGAAGGCCGGCAGGATCTGGGGGACGCCGACGACCGAGGCGTGCGCGCGGTGCGCGGCGCCGAACGCGTCGTTGACGTAGACCTCGCCCAGACGGGCGAGCTCGGCGGCGAACGCCGGGTCGTTCTTCTTCTCCCGCTTGTCGAAGCGCAGGTTCTCGACGAGCAGGACCTCCCCGTCGGCGAGGGCCTGCGACGCGGCGAGCGCGCGCTCGCCGCACACGTCGTCCACATAGGAGACGGGCCTACCCAGCAGCTCGCCCAGGCGGTCGGCGACCGGCCTCATCGAATAGGCCTCCTCGAAGCCGGTCCCCGCGGGGCGGCCGAGGTGGCTCATGAGCACGACGCGGGCCCCGCGCCCGGTCAAAAGCTCGATCGTCGGAAGGGCGGCGCGTATGCGCGTGTCGTCGGCGACGGCGCCGTCCGCGACGGGAACGTTGAAGTCCACGCGGACGAGCACGCGCTTGCCGCCCACCTGTGCGTCCGCGACGCTTCTTTTACGAGACATGGCACTCCTCACTCGTTGTTCGTCGGCCGGCGCGCCCGCAGGCGCGCGGTCCGCAGTCCGGGCGGCCCGAAGCGGCCCGCCCCAGTCTACCCCACCGAACGCGCAAGGCGGCGCGGCGCCCGCCGTGCGGCGGGCAGCTCCACACCGACCGGCAGCCGGTAGCCCGTGCGCTCGGCACGGGCGGCGTCCGCCTCCGCATCGTACACGACGTCCCCCGCGGGAAGCGCGAGCACCTGCTTGAACAGGACGCGCATGCGGGGGTTCACCTCCTTGTCGATGTGGAAGTGCCCGCAGAGCCAGCAGCCGTAGTCGAGCCTGAGCTCCAGGCGCTCGAGCCACTCCTCGGTCGCCGTGTCGACCTCGCTCTGGCTGATCGAGGCCATGAACGCCTCGGTCGGGCGGAAGCGCAGGGGCGCGGTGTGGGAGAAGACGTAGTCGACCTTCCACCCCCTGCCCGCGCACGCGGCCTCGACCGCGGCCCGCTCGGCGGCCCCCGGCTGCTCGTCGTCGAACCATCGGCGACCGTCCGCGAGGCGGAAGCGCTTGTCGACCGAGTACGCCCCGCCCGCGACCAGGCACGACCTGCCGTCCAGGTCGAACACCGACCCGTCGCGGGCGAACAGCAGCCCCGGGTGGGCGTCGTCCGCCCACACCGTCCCCCCGCGCCATGCGCGCTCGCGGTAGCCGAGCCCGGCGTCAGGGCGCGCCTCGTGGTTCCCGTGCACACAGAGCACCGTCAGCGGCAGGGATCCCAGGGCAGCGCGCATCCTGGTGTCGGACTCGTCGCACCAAAAATTCGCCCCGACGTCCCCCAGCACGACGAGGACGTCGTCGCGCGTGGGGGCGTCGAGGCTTTCGCAGAACCGCACGATGCGGCCGAAATAGCCGTGCACGTCTCCTGTCACATACAACATCGGCGGTCCCTCGGTCGAACGGTTGCGCGAAGCGGCCGCGGACGCGCTATGCGACCACGATCTTCGCGAGGTCGAGCAGGCGGCACGAGTAGCCCATCTCGTTGTCGTACCAGGAGAGCACCTTCACGAGCGTGCCGCTGCCGCCGAGCACCATCGTGCATCCGGCGTCGAAGATGCTCGACGCCTTCTCCCCCACGATGTCGCTCGAGACGAGGGGCTCCTCGGAATAGGCGAGGATGCCCTTGAGCGGGCCTTCCGCAGCGGCCTTCATGGCGGCGTTCACCTCGTCGGCCGTGACGGGGCGCGACAGCTCGGCCACCAGGTCGACCATCGAGCCGTCGGGGGTCGGAACGCGAGCGGACATGCCGTCGAGCTTGCCCTTGAGCGCGGGGATGACCAGGCCGAGGGCCTTGGCGGCGCCGGTGGTGGTGGGGACGATGGAGCAGGCGCCGGCGCGGGCGCGGCGCAAGTCTTTGTGCGAGTTGTCGAGCAGGCGCTGGTCGGACGTGTAGGCGTGCACGGTCGTCATCATGCCGCGCTCGATGCCGAAGGCGTCGACGAGCACCTTGGCGACCGGGGCGAGGCAGTTGGTCGTGCACGACGCGTTGCTCACGACGTCCATGGTCGCCGGGTCGTAGGAGTCGTCGTTCACGCCCACCACGAACGTGCCGTCGATCTCGCCCTTCGCGGGGGCGGAGAGGATGACCTTCTTCGCGCCGCATTCGATGTGCTTGCGCAGCTCGGGAGCGGAGCGGAACTTGCCCGTGCACTCGAGCACGACGTCGACCCCCAGCTCGCCCCAGGGCAGGTCGGGAATGCCCTTGGGATCGCGCGCGGAGAGGCCCTTGATGCGCCGCTCGCCGTCTATGATCAGATCCATCCCGTCGACCGCGACGTCGTGGGCGAGCTTGCCGTGGACGGAGTCGCGGCGCAGAAGCTGGACCATGCACTCGGTCTTGCCCAGGTCGTTCACCGCGACGACCTCGACCTCAGGGTCGTCCAAAGCGGCGCGCAAGGCGACGCGGCCGATGCGGCCGAACCCGTTGATGCCGATCTTGACCGTCATTCGTGTCTCCTCCTTATCGTGGCGCATGCCAGATGCAGGGAACGTTCGCGGCCCCCGGTGGGCCTCCTCCGATTCTACCGCTACGCGGCGTCATTTTGCACGCGCCTCGGCGAGCAGCTCCCCCAGACGGCGCACGCGGTGGTAAACGGCGGATTTCGACAGCGGCGGCGAGGCGGCCTCGCCGAGCTCGCGCAGCGACAGCTCGGGGTGCGCGCGCCTCAGCTCGCAGAAGTCGCGCAGCGCCGGGGGGAGGCGCTCGAAGCCGATCTCGGCGTCGACCGCGTCGATGAGCTCCGTCTGGCTCGACGCCGCCTCGCTCGCCTTGCGCTGGTTGGCAAAGTCCGCGTTGACCAGGCGGTTCGCGTCGTTGCGGGCCGACTTGACGGCGCGCGCGCCCTCAACCGCGGCGCGCGCCGCCGGGGCGCGGGCGGCCTCGAGGAACGCGATGATGTCCTC
>DBEYOB010000038.1:0-1748 GCA_048173955.1 Coriobacteriales bacterium | reverse complement strand
CGTCTGCGGCCTACGAGACCCGGCCGTGCTCCACCGAGTAGGTCACGTCGGCCACGGCGGCGGCGCTCGCGCGGTGGCTCACCAGGACGACGGTCTTGCCCGCGCGGTTCTCCGACAGCGCGCGCAGCACGGCGGCCTCGTTCAGACTATCGAGGTTGCTGGTCGGCTCGTCGAGCAGCACGAACGGCGCGTCGTGCAGAAAGACGCGCGCCAGGCCCAGGCGCTGGCGCTCGCCGCCCGAAAGCGTCGCGCCGAGCTCGCCGACCGGCGTGTCGAGACCCCGGGGCAGGCGCTCCACCAGCTCGGCGAGGGACGCCTTGCCCAGCGCCGCCATGAGCTCGGCGTCGGTCGCGTCGGCCTTGGCGACGAGCAAGTTGTCGCGGACGGTTCCCGCGAACAGGTGCGTCTCCTGCGTCATGAAGCCCTCGGTCGCGCGCAGGCTCGCCGTGTTGACGCGACGCACGTCGTGCCCCGACACCTGCACGACACCGCGGTCGACGTCCCAGAACCGCATGAACAGCTTGAGCAGCGTCGACTTGCCCGACCCGCTGCGCCCCGCGACGCGCACGACGCTGCCCGGCTCGATGCGCAGGTCGACGTCGCTCAGCACGCGCTCCGCCCCGTACGAGAAGTCGACCCGGTGGGCCGACGCCCCGTCGAAGGAGTCGAGGTCGAACCCGTCGGAGACCTCCTCGGTCTGCGGCTCCTCGTCGAGCAGATCGAGCACGCGCGCGCCCGACGCAAGCGTCTGCTGCAGCGTGGTGCCCAGGTTCGCCACGGCGATGAGCGGGCCGAACGACGACATGACCGCCACGCTCACCAGGACCGCCCTGCCGAACGGGAGCGTCCCCTGCACCGCCATGGCCATGCAGACGCCCAGCACCACGACGTCGAGCACGAGCACGACCGCGCCGATCGCCGACATCCACAGGGCCGTGCGCCCCTTGAGGCGGCGCTCGATGCGGGCGAGGGCGTCGGTGCGGCCGTCGAGGTCGCGCAGGCGGTCGTCCACGCGGCCGTACTGCAGGGTCTCGCCCAGGCCGCGCAGGCTTTCGAGCACAAAGCCGTTCATCGCCCCGATGCCGTCGCGCACGCCGCGGCCGCCCGTGCCCGTCGACTTGGACGAGACGAAGGGCACGACCACGCCCACCGCCAGGTAGCACAGCGCGACGAGCGGCACGAGCCGCGGCGCCTGCGCCCCGACGAAGCACAGCATGACGATCGAGGTCACGAGCGCGATGAGGGCGGGCGAGAGCGTGTGCGCGTAGAACACCTCGAGCAGCTCGACGTCGGAGGTGACGAGCGACACCAGGTTGCCCTTCCCCTTGCCTTCGAGCTTGGCGGGGGCGAGGCGCCGCATCGCGCCGAACACCCGGTCGCGCACCAGGGCGAGGATCTTGAAGGCCAGGTAGTGGTTGCACAGCTGCTCGCCGTAGCGCAGGGGCCCGCGCACGAGGCCGCAGACCGCGACGAGCGCGCACACCGTGCCGAACGGGATGACGCGCCACGACCCCGTGACGTTCACGATGCCGTAGGCGGCAAACACCGTGAGGAATATGGCCGCACAGAAGCCCAGCACGCCGAGCACGACAGCGAGAACCATGACGGGGACGAGGGGTTTCACCAGACGCACGAGGCGCAGCATGACCGAGAGGTTCGACCGGGAGGCAGGCGCGGCGTCGGAGGCCCGCCGGGCAGGTTCGGACGCCGCGGCCGGCCCGTCGCCCGCATGCCCCGCCGCGGGGTCC
>DBEYOB010000037.1:0-3315 GCA_048173955.1 Coriobacteriales bacterium | reverse complement strand
GGCGCGAGCCGCCCCGACCTCCGCCGGCCGCCCGCCCCTCCGCCGCGGTCGCTACACGACCTGGAAGATGAAGAACTTCAGGTAGTTCGTCTCGGGGATGCCCCACACGATGGGATGGTCGGGCGACTGCTGGCGCGCCTCGACCTGCCGCAGCTGCACGCCCGCGTCGTGCGCCGCCTCGCGGACGACGTCGCAGAACAGCCTCTCGTCCATGAAGTGCGAGCAGCTGCAGGTGGCGAGGTAGCCGCCGCGCGGCAGCAGGCGCATCGCACGGTAGTTGATCTGGCGGTAGCCGCGCGCCGCCTCGTTGACCGTCTTGCGGTTCTTGGTGAACGCCGGGGGGTCGAGCACGATGAGGTCGAAGGGACCTCCCGCGTCGCGGCAGGCGTCGCGCCCCTCGAGCTGCGGCAGGAAGTCGAACACGTTGGCGCATGAGAAGCGGCAGCGGTCGGCGGCGCCGTTGAGCCCGGCGTTGGCGTTGCAGAGGTCGACGGCCGTCTGGCTCACGTCGACGCCGTGCACGAACGCGGCGCCCGCTTTGGCGGCGTTCAGAGCGAAGGTCCCCACGTGCGTGAAGCAGTCGAGGACCCGCTTGCCCGGCGCCAGGCGCGCCACGGCGCGGCGGTTGTACTTCTGGTCGAGGAAGAAGCCCGTCTTCTGGCTGTTCTCGAAGTCGATGTCGTAACGCACGCCGTTCTCGCAGACGATGCGGCGGGTCGACGGGGCCGCCTCCGCCCCGGGGCAGGCGGCGCCCCCGGCCGGGCTGTCGGGAGCATCCCCGGCCGAACCGCCGGGCGCGCCCTCGAGCGGATACCAGCCCTTATAGAGCGCAAGGCCCTCCTTCTCGCGAATCTTGGCATCGTTGCGCTCGTAGATGCCGGCGACGTCCTGGCCGTCCTCGCGCAGGACGCGCGCGAGCAGCGGGAACAGCACGGGGCGGAGGCGCTCCATGCCCACGGTGAGGCTTTCGGTCACCAGGACGTCCTCGTAGCGGTCGACCACCAGGCCCGGGAAGGCGTCGGCCTCGCTGAAGACGAGGCGGCAGCAGTCGGTGTCGGGCGCGCCTCCCATGACCGTCTTGCGATACTCCCACGCCCAACGGATTTTGCGCCCCCAAAACGCCTCGTCAAAGCGGTCGTTCGCGTTGCGCGACACGATGCGGATGCGGATCTTGCTCTGCAGCGAGATGGGACCGGTCCCCAGATAGGTGCCCTTCTCGTCGACGACGTCGACCAGATCGCCGTTTTCGACCTCGCGCCCGTCGGACGGGGCAGGTCGGACCTCGAGCACCTCGGCGTCGTAGACCCACACGTTGCCGGCGGCCAGGAAGCGGGCACCCTTCTTCGTGATGATCGCTTGGGGGAAGGGACGCAGCTGCTTCATGGGGAGGCCTTTCGGAGAGGTGGGGCGGGATGCAAAAGGTGGACGGGACGGGGTACTCGTCGGGAAGGAGGGGGAACGGCCGGAGAAGGAAAACAGCAAGGAGGGGACGTCGGCGGAGAAAGGTGAAACCCCGCGAACGGCGTCGCAAAGACCGCGCAGCCGCGGGGCACGCGATCGCGGGGCACAAGGATACATCTGGCGGAGGGAGAGGGATTCGAACCCTCGGAACGGGGTTACCGCTCAACGGTTTTCAAGACCGCCGCATTAAACCACTCTGCCATCCCTCCGCAACGTGAGAGCGGGAAGCGGAAGCAAGTATATATCATAACCGTTCCCGAAGGGCGCCGGCGCCCGACGGGGGGCCCGAAAGCAACGCAAAGCAACGCAAAATCGGCTATGGCTGAAAAAATGCGCGTTGCGAACGATTTCAACCGCTGCCAAGGTTGCCTCCGTCCGAATAAAAGTAGTTTGACTTTATGGTTTAGAAAGTCTAGTTGGCATTTACACCCGCATGCGGAGTTCGCGGCCTATTGCGGAGCCGTCGAATCGTTCGCAACGCGCATATTTTCAGACAACCCGGCAGTTCCCCTGCACGCCCGCGCTCCCCCGCCGCCCCGCGCGCGGCCCCCCCGCCTGCGCGCTACGCGTAGATCGGCACGCCGCTCGGGCCGATGATGTCCTGCGTGAGCTGGTAGGCGTAGGCGATGGGGTCGCTCTCGGCGCTCAGGATGTCGTGCGCCCACGCCAGGTCGTAGGTGTAGTCCCTCAGCTTGAACACCTCGTGGTAGCCGCCGTCGATGTGGTTGATGAACGGGGTCCACCCCAGGTCGGTCAGCGTGACCTCGCCGTGGTCGCCCAGCCGCTCGAACGAGCAGGTGAAGCACCCGCCGACCTCGGCGAACGAGTAGGGCTGGTTGCTCAGGAAGTTGCCGAGCGAGAACACCACGAGCGTCTGCGACCCGGTCTGGTTGCCGGCCGCGTCGACCCCCGCATACCACTCGATCGGCTGGATGACGTGGGGGCCGAAGCCCACCACCAGGTCGACCCCCAGGTTGGCGAGCAGCTGGGCGTAGTGGCGCTGCGACTCGTTGGGGTTGAAGTCGTTCTCGCTGCCCCAGCTCATCGCGACGATCACGACGTCGGCCACCTCGTGGGCGCGCGTCACGTCGGAGGTGATCGCCGCGTCGTCCGCCATGGCGACGGCGTACTCGCAGCCCTCCGGGATGGGGATGCCGTTCGTCGAGTCGGTGTACGAGAGGAACGCGAAGCGGATGCCATCGCGCTCGGTCACGCGGATGTGCTCGCGGTCCTCCCAGCTCGTGAAGGTGCCGGTCACCGTGACCTGCGGGTAGTTCGCCCACGTGGCGCTCGAGTTGTTGATGCCCTCGATGCCCATGTCGAGCGAGTGATTGGTCGCCGTGGTCGCCAGGTTCCAACCGAAGTCGGCGACCTCTGAAGCGATGACCGACGGCGAGTTGAACACCGGATAGCCCGATATGCCCAGGTAGTCGCCGCCCAGAATCGTCTCGATGTCGATGAAGTTGAGGTCGCGGCCCTGCACGATGTCCTGCACGCCGCTGTACATGGGCGTGAAGTCGTACAGGCCGTCGCCGACCGTCCCGACGTTGGCGTCCGCCGCCTCGACGACCGGGTAGTTCATCAGGTTGTCGCCCACGGCCGAGAAGGTCACCGTGGTGTAGCGCACCTCGCTCAGCGCGGGCGCCTCGGCAGGCTCGTAGCTCGCCGTCGTGGCGTAGGGCCAGCTCTGCGCGTCGGTCTCCCCGTTCCCGAGCAGCGCCGCCATGCCCAGGACGCCCGCCAGGCTCGCGCCGGCGAGCACCGAGGCGACCCCCGCCGCCCGGACGTGGCCCGCCGGGCGCTCGACGCGGCCGCCGGAAGCCCGCACCGTCCGAAGGCGGCGGGCGGCCGTCC
>DBEYOB010000036.1:0-3417 GCA_048173955.1 Coriobacteriales bacterium | reverse complement strand
GGCTCGATCCACGTGCCCTCGGCCTTCTGCTTCTCGATGCGCTTGGCAAGGATGAAGCGGGCGACGAACAGCGAAATCTCGTACAGGGCGATGAGCGCCGCGTACATGAACGCCATCGTGACCGGGCTCGCATCGGGGGTGACCATGGCGCAGAAGACGAGCATGACCACGTAGACCGTGCGCCAGTTCTTGCGGAACGTCTTGTAGGGCACCAGGTTGAACACGACGAGGTAGAACACGACGAGCGGCAGCTCGAACGCCACGCCGAACGCGATCATGAAGCCGATGATGGCGTTGAGGTAGGTCTGCGCGTCGGGCAGGACGGCGCCGATCATGTCGGACTCGTTCGTCATCCAGCCGAACGCCGGTCCCAGGATGAAGTTGTAGCCGAACACGACACCGAAAATGAACAGGAAGACGCCGACGGCGAGCGTCGGGACGACCCAGCGGCGCTCGTTGGGCTTGAGGGCCGGCAGGAAGAACGCCATGACCTCCCAGAGCACGATCGGCGAGCAGACGCAGAACGCGCAGAAGATGGCGACCTTGAACCTGATCGCGAAACCGCCGAGCGGCGAGGTCACGAACAGGCCCGTCTCAGACGAGATGCCGCCCACGCCGGCATCGGTGGGCAGGAACTCCTGCACGGGGGCAAGGAGGAAGTCGATGAGGACCGGCGTCGCGAAGTAGAGCACGATAGCGGTCGCGAAGAGGGAGACGATGATGATGGTCAGTCGGCGACGAAGCTCGCCGAGGTGATCCATCAAGGGCATGCGTGCTGGTCCGATAGGCATGATGAGCATCCAGGGACGCCGTTAGGCGTCGGCCTGGTCCTCCTTCCCGGTGGTCTTCTGGGCAGCGGCGGCACGCGCTGCGGCAATGCGGTCCTTGTCGATGCCATAGAGCTTCGCCGCGCTCGAGGAGCTCGTCTTCTTGCTCGTGGTCTTGGGCTTGGCGGCCGAAGTGCCCGTCCCCGCGGCCTTCTTCGCCTCGGCTGCGGCCTTCTCGGCCTCGAGGCGCGCCTTGCGCTGCGCGAACGTCTCGGACGTGCCGGCAGGCTTTGCGGGGACCGCAGGAGCGGCCGTCTCGGAGATGCCGGCGGCCTTGCGCTGAGAGGCCGCCTCTGCCTCGGCGGCCAGGCGCGCCTTCTTCTCGGCAAACGTCTCGGGCTTCGCCGCGGCGCTCTTGCCGGAGACCTTCTTCTTCGGCCCCTGCTTCTTGGCAGGCTCTTTCGCCGCCGCGTTGAGCGGGTCGTAGATCTCAGTCTTGACCATCTTGTTCATCTGGTCTTGCGCCTGGCGGAACTGCCTCAGCGCACGGCCGATCGTGCGGCCCATGGCGGGCAGACGGTCGGGCCCGAAGAGGAGGAAGCCAAAGACCAGGATGATGACGAGCTCGGTACCACCGATTCCAAGCACTGTGGGACCCTTTCCTTGCTCTGGTACATTACACGGCGCGCATCGCGCGCAAGCTTACACAGTATAAGGGCACGACCCGGCCGCGTGAACCCCCAAAAAAATCTCACACCCCGCAAAACGGCCCCGGCGCGGCGCGCCGAACCGCTCAGCGGCCCTCGGAGGAACGGACGTCGATGACCTCGTCGACCCCGAGCATGCCGAGGATGCGCACGACGTTGTCCTGCGCATCGACCACGGCGAAGGCGACGCCCGCGTCGTGGGCCTTGTGGGCCGAGCCGACCAGCACGCCGATGCCCGTCGAGTCGATGTAGGGGGCGTCCGCCATGTCGACGTCCACCGCCTGGACGCCGTCGGCCGCAAGCGCCTCGTCGATGGCGGAGCGCAGGGAGTCGGCGTTGCTCACGTCCACCTCCCCCGACACCACCACGGTGGCACGGGACGACTCGACCTCGGTCTTCACGCTCAGGTTCATGGCGGCCCCTTTCTTGTGCGCCGGCCGGCGCCTCGTCTGCTTGCAGCTGGTGACGCGGCGGCGCAATCGGCGCACGACACGCACGTACCCTTCAGTACCCATTGCCCGCCGCCGTCAATCAATCCGCGGGCAACGGATTTGTGTTATTCCGCCTCGGTCGAAGCGGACTCGTCCGCATCCGCGGCCGCCGCGTCGGCGTCGTCGGTCTCTGCGTCGGCCTCATCCGCATCGGCATCCGCATCGCCGGCGGCGTCGCCATTGTCGGCCGTCGCGTCGGCCTCGTCCGCGACGTCTGCGGTCTCGTCGGCGGCGCCCTCGTCGGCCGACTCCTCCTCGGCACCGTCGGCGTCGTCGGTCTCCTCTTCCGCCGCCGCCTCCTCGGACGCCTCGATGATGGCCAGCTGGAGCTGGGCGTAGCTCACGACGCCCGACTCGTTGTCGGGGTCGAGCTCGATCACCTTGTTGAACGCCTCCTTGGCCTGGTCGTTGTCGCCCTGCTGGGAGTAGAAGGCGCCCAGGTTGTACCAGCCCATGACGTAGTCGTCGGTCTCCTCGAGGAACGAGGACAGGTCGGCGATGGCCTGGTCCTCCTCGCCGGAGTAGAACAGGCAGACCGCGCGGTCGACCGTCACGGCGCTCACGCTGTCCGCGTCGGCGTCGCCGGCGGCGGCCGCCTCGAGGTAGTCGTCGTAGTAGCCGACCGCCTTTGAGAAGACCTCGGCGATGGTTTCCTCGTTGTCGGCAGCGTCGGAGGCGCTCTTCATGTCGACGCCCTCGTCCATGTAGTTGTTGCCGAGGCTGGCCAGATGGGTCAGGTTGTCGGGATCGTCGGCAAGCTTGCCCTCGAGCGACTCGATCAGGCTCGCGTACTGCGCCTGAATCTCGGCGACCGTGCTCGCTTCGGTGCTGGAATCGCTCTGCGCGCCGTCGTCTTGCGTGGTCGACGGCGTCGCCGAGCAGCTGCTGAAGAACGGCAGGCACAGGGAGAGCACGAGGATGACGGCGAAGATGATGATGACGATCTTCATGAAGAGCGACGTGTTGTTCTTGTCGAATGCCATGTCGGTGCCTTTCAAAAGCTCGGTGCACAAAACGCTCGGTGCATGTACTGCCGGACTGTCCGCGAGACGGTGCGCCCCCGCGCCCCGTCGGTCCTACTCCGCGGTCTGCGCCTCGTCCTCGGAAGCGCCATCCGCATCGGCGGACGAGGCGTCGGCGTCCCCGCCGGCGCCCTCCTCGGCCTGCTCGGAGGCGCGCTCGGCTTTGTAGGCCTCGACGGCCTCCTCGTTGACCGACCCGTCGGCGTTGAGCATCGAAGAGATGTCGGGGTGGCCCTCGGGCATGCCGGACTCATCCTCCGCCCCGGTCGAGGCAGAGCTGCCGGACTGGGTCGTCTGCACGACCTGGTTCGAGGTCGACGAATGGTCGACGACCGCCATCGCGATGAAGTACCCGACGCAGATTCCCAGAATCAGCGCGACCGCCGCGATGGCGACCACCAGGGCGAACGAGGGTGGGCGGCGCTTGGAC
>DBEYOB010000035.1:0-15265 GCA_048173955.1 Coriobacteriales bacterium | reverse complement strand
CCGTCGGCGCGCGGGGCGCGTGCGGCGCCGACGGCCGCCTGCTGGTCGCACGGGCCGCGCTGCACTTTTGGGAGGAGCCGCCGCTGTCGGGCGAGCGGGGGAGCGGGGCGGTGTTCTTCTCCAACTGCCCGCTCAAATGCGCGTTCTGCCAGAACGGGCGCATATCTGCCGGTGGGTGGGGGGTCGAGACCGACGAGGAGGGTCTGGTCCGCTCGATGCTCGACCTGCAGCGCCAGGGGGCGCACAACATCAACCTGGTGACGGCGACCCACTACGCCCCCCACGTGCGCTCGGCCGTGGCGGCGGCGCGCGCGAGGGGGCTCGCCGTCCCGGTCGTCTACAACACGTCGGGCTACGAGCTCCCCGAGGTGGTCGACGCCCTCTCCGAGACGGTGCAGGTGTGGCTCCCCGACTTCAAGTACGCCGACGCGGGGCTCGCGGCCTCGCTCTCGCGGGCGCCCGACTACCCGGCGTTCGCGCTCGCCGCAATCGAGCGCATGGTCGCGCAGGTCGAGCGCGGCGGCGGGAGGCGGTGCGACGCGGACGGCATCATGCTCAGGGGCGTCATCGTCCGCCACCTCGTCCTTCCCGGGCACACTGACGACTCGATGCGCGTGCTCGACGTCCTGTGGGAGCGGTTCGGCAACGCGATCGACCTTTCGGTCATGAACCAGTACACGCCGCCCGCAGGCGGGGTTGCGGGCTTTCCCGAGCTCGACCGGCCGCTGGACAACGAGGAGTACGAGGCCGTGCTCGACCATGCGGATGCCCTGGGATTCGAGAACATGTACTGGCAGCAGGGGGGCACCGTCGGCGAGAGTTTCATCCCCGAGTTCGACGGCACGGGCGCCCTCCCCGCGGACGGTGGGGCGTGATGGGCGCCCGCGGGGACGCCTCGGCCCGCCCTGGCCGCCGCCATGCGTTCGCCGCGCTGCTTCTCGCCGCGCTGCTTCTCGCCGCCTTCGCGCCGGGACGGGCGGCCTGCGGCGCGGCACTGGCTTCGGAGGCGGGCGATGAGCAGGGGGACGCCCGAGCCGAGGCCGGATCGGATGCGGGGTCGGGATCCGAGCAGGGTCCCGGCCAGCTGATCGACACCTACATGGCGGGCCACGAGCAGGACCAGGGCCTGGCGGTTATGGTGTCCGTGGACGGAGGCTCGGTCGTCGAGCGCTACTACGGCCTTGCGGACGCCTCGGGGGGCTCTGCGGTCGACGGGCAGACGACCTTCGAGTGGGGGCGCTGCTCCGACCTTCTGGTCTGGGTCTCCCTCATGAAGCTCGCCGAGGAAGGGTCGCTCAGCCTGTCGTCGTCGGTCGAGAGCCTGCTTCCGGAGGGGGTGGAGCTCCCCGATGGCTACGGCGCGCTCGACGTGCTCGACCTCATGGACCACACGAGCGGCCTCGACGTCGCGCTGAACGGGTCCCGCTCCTCCATCCCCGACGGCACCACCTCGGTCGGGTCGGCCTTCTCCCTCTTCAGCGTCGAGCCCCAGAGCGACCCGGGCGACCTGGTCGCGTACACGCCCTACGACGCCCTGCTCGGCGCCGCCGTCGTGGAGGCGGTCTCGGGTGAGGACTTCGTCTCATACGTCAACGAGCGCATCTTCGGGCGCATCGGCGTGGAGTCGACCTACCTCATGGTGGGCGGGTCCCCGGCGCGCATGGCGCGCCAGGGGGACGGGCCGGTGCCGGTCGTCTCGCTGGCGACGGGATCGGATGCCCCGGCGGGCGCGTCTTCGCCGGGCTCGTCGACCTCCTCGATCCTGAGCTGCTGCGGGACCGTTTCGGACCTGCTTCTGTTCGCCAACGCGCTCATGGGGGTCGACGGGGTCGAGCCGCTGTTCGACGACGACGGGACCGCCGCTCGGATGTTCGAGGTAACGCGCACCTATCCCGGCCTCGGCGTCGCGCGCAGCGCGCACGGCCTGTCCGCGTTCCCCCTCTCGGAGGGCGTCTTCGGCCTGTCCGCCACGACGTCGACGGGATTCTCCGCGTCGGTGTACGTGCGGCCCGACGACGGGCTCGCGATCGCAATCATGGCGAACCAGGCCGGGCGCGCCGACCTCACGCAGGGCATCCCGCGCCTGCTCGTGGGACGCTCGGAGCTGTCGGTGTCCGACGCGAGCTCGCCGGCGAACGGCATGTGGGTCGGCACGTACCAGGACGCCTCCGACCCCGACCACGGGCCCGCGAAGCTCCTCACCGCCCTGCGGCGCGTCGTCGTGTCCGTGAACGGCCAGGGCGTGCTCACGTTCGACGGGCTGACCGCGACGGCGCTGGGGTCGGGCGTCTACTCCGCCGACTCGGCGTCGGACCAGGACGTCTACCGGTTCCATGTCAGCCTCGAGAGGGGCTCGGAGTTCTCGCGCGTCCTTTCGGACTCCTACGTCGTTCCCTGGTCGACGCTGGCCGTCGAAGGGGGGCTGCTCGCCGCCTTCGCGCTCTCGTGGTTGCTGTGCCTGTCGTATACGGCGGCGGGCGCGTTCGCATGGGTCCGCGGGATGGTCGTCCGCAGGCACCGGACGCGCGTGCAGCCGGCCGCACTGCTCCTGTCGACGCTGACCTTCGCCGCGGGCACGGCCGGGGTGGTGGCCGCCCTGCGCCTCGCCGAGGGCCTTGCCCCCGCCACGCTCGACGCGCTCCTCGCGGTGGAGGGGGTGTACGTCGCCGCGGCGCTGGTCGTGGGAGGGTGGGTCGCGGTCACCAGGTGGCGCACCCCCCAGGCCTGGACCGTCCGCCAGCGCGCCGCGTGCGTCGCGGTCGGGTTCGCCGCGCTGGCGATGGTCCTCAACCTGATGTATTGGGAAATGCTTCCGTAGGTTTTCGGAGCGGGTCCCGGTGCGGGCCAACAGGGGTATAATAGCCGGACCTGTACGATGACAGCGCCTGCGGGCGGCCGGACGTGCGGCGCCCGCGACATGAAAGGAGCCCTGCATATGGCATCCGACGAGTCTGCCCCGCTGAGCGACGAGGAGCGCGCCGAGCTCGAGGCGCTGCGCGCCGCCAAGCGCGCGAGCGAGGAGGCGGCCCGGGAGCGCGCCGAGCGCGAGGAGCTCGAGCAGCTCCGCAGGAACCAGAAGCAGCTGCAGGAGGATGCGGAGTACTATGCGGAGCGCGAGCGCCGCAAGGAGGAGCGCCGCCGCGAGCGGGAGAACCCCGACTACAGCCTCGACGACCTGCCCCCGATCCCCCTCAAGCAGAAGGTCGTGATGGCGGTCGCCATCGCGCTCGTCGTCGCGCTGGTGTTTTATCTGATTTGGTTCAACTGCGCGCACTAGGCGGGCGGTGCGGTTACCATAGCGTGCAAGGGCGCGCCTGCGCGTTCGGCTGCCGGCCGGATGCGCAGGCGCGGTTGTGACGGTGCCCGCCCCATGCGGGCGTGCGGGAAAGGCGATGCGGATGAACGGTGACGGAATGAACGCAATGACGGGATTCGACGACAGGGGCATGCGCCTGCATGTCGCGGCGTTGGTGCGCGAGGGCCTCTCCTCCGCCCAGCGTGCGGGCGACCTGCCCCCCTTCGAGGCGGGGGACCTGGGCATCGAGCGCACGGGTGACCCCGAGAAGGGCGATTGGACGTCGACCGTCGCCCTGCGCAGCGCCAAGGCGGCGCACACCGCGCCCCGCAACGTCGCCTCTGCGATCGCGGCGCACCTGCCCCAGGACCCCGCCGTCGCCTCGGTCGAGGTCGCCGGACCGGGCTTTCTGAACTTCCGCCTGACGACTGCCGCCGTGAGCGACGTGTTCGGCCAGATTCGCCGGGAGGGCGACGCCTTCGGCCGCAGCGACGACGGGGCCGGCCGCGGCGTCGACGTCGAGTTCGTGAGCGCGAACCCCGTCGGCCCCATGCACGTCGGCCACGGGCGCTGGGCGGCGCTGGGAGACTCGCTCTGCAACGTCCTCTCGTTCACCGGCTGGAAGGTGACCCGGGAGTTCTACATCAACGACGCCGGCAACCAGATGAACGTGTTCGCATCGTCCATCGAGAAGCGCTACCGGCAGATCTGCGCGCTCGTCGCCGACGGGAAGAGTCCCGACGAGGCGTGCGAGGCGCTCGAGGCGGACCGCATCGCCGCCCTCGACGACCCCGACGGCGAGCGTCCCGAGACCCATCCCCTGACCGACGACTTCTCCGGCGAGCTGGGCGCCGACTCCTACGGCGGCTCCTACATCGTCGACATCGCCCACTCGTTCTACGACGAGGACGGGACCGCCGATCTCGACCTGGGGCGCGACGAGCGTCTCCTGTCGTTCCGCGAGCGCGGGTATGCCGCGATGCTCGCAAACATACAGGACGTCCTGCGCCGCTGCGGGTGCGAGTTCGACGTGTGGTTCTCCGAGCGCACGCTCCATGCCGCGGCCGAGGACGGCTCGACGGCCGTGACCCGCGCGTTCGACCTGCTCGACAAGGCGGGCGAGCTTTACGAGAGCGAAGGCGCGCGCTGGTTCCGCTCGACGTCGTTCGGCGACGACAAGGACCGCGTGCTCGTGAAGAGCGACGGGAGCTACACCTACTTCGCCTCCGACATCGCCTACCACGGCGACAAGCTCGCCCGCGGGTTCGACCGCCTCATCGACATCTGGGGCGCCGACCACCACGGCTACGTCCCCCGCATGCAGGCCGCCGTCGCCGCCCTGGGCCACGAGGGCAAGCTCGACGTGCTGCTCGGCCAGCTCGTCAACCTGCTGCGCAACGGCGTCCCGGTGCGCATGAGCAAGCGCCGCGGCACCATGGTCACCTTTGAGGAGCTGCTCGACGAGGTGGGCCGCGACGCGACGCGCTTCATCCTGCTGTCCCGCTCGAGCGACCAGGAGATCGACTTCGACATCGAGCTCGCCACCCGCCAGAGCTCGGACAACCCGGTGTACTACGTCCAGTACGCCCACGCGCGCATCTGCTCCATCCTGCGCCGCGCCGCGGGGATCGAGCTCGGAGCCGCGGGCGAGGTCGACATGGACGCGCTCGCCGCGGGGCTCATCGGGGACGACCCCGACCTCGGTCTGCTCACCGACCCCTCCGAGCTTGCCCTGGCGCGTCACCTCGCCCACTTCGGCGAGATGGTCGCCGGCTGCGCGAAGGACCTCGCCCCGTTCCGCCTGACGCACTACGCGACCGATTTGGCGGCCGCCTTCCACGGCTTCTATACGAACTGCCACGTGTTGACCGACGACGCCGAGCTGACGCGCGCGCGTCTGGCGGCGTGCGACGCCTCGCGGCGCGTCCTGGCGCAGACCCTTGCCCTCATCGGCGTTTCCGCCCCGCAGAGCATGGAGCAGCGCGGCGAGACGTCGGCCGAGCGGCGGTAGCGGCGACGAGCGGAGAGGAGTCTGACGCATGGGATCGGTTGGCATCGGCGTTGTCGGTCTGGGCACGGTCGGCGGGGGCGTCGTCCGCCTGCTGCAGCGCCATCGGGAGAGCTACCTTTCGTCCTACGGGGTCGACCTGCGCCTGGCGCGCGCGTGCGCGCGCAGTTCGGCGCACGCCGAGGAACTGGGGCTTGCCCCAGGCGTGTTCACGACGGACTGGCGCGAGGTGGTGGGCGACCCGAATGTCGACATCGTCGTCGAGCTCGTGGGCGGCGACCATCCGGCGACCGAGATCTTCGAGGCGGCGTTCGCCGCCGGCAAGCACGTGGTCACGGCGAACAAGTCGATGCTCGCGCACGACATGGGCCGCATGGCGGGTCTCGCGCACGACGCCGGCGTGCAGCTCAAGTGCGAGGCGGCCGCGGCGGGGGGCATCCCCATCGTCGAGGCGCTCGAGCATTCGTTCGCGGGCAACGAGATCCTGACGATCGCGGGCATCGTGAACGGGACGACGAACTACATGCTCACCCGGATGGAGCGCGAGGGCCTCTCCTTCGACGAGGTCCTTTCCGACGCCCAGCGTCTCGGCTACGCCGAGGCCGACCCGACCGCCGACGTCGACGGCTGGGACGCGGCGTCGAAGATGGCGATCCTGGCCACGATCGGCTTCAACACGCGCGTGACGATCGACGACGTGGCGACCGTGGAGGGCATCCGCTCGATCACCCCGGCCGACATCGCCTACGCCCGCCAGTTCGGCTACCGCGTCAAGCTGCTCGGCGTGGCGCGCAAGACGTCGTCCGGCCTCGACGTGCGCGTCCATCCCGCCATGATTCCCGAGCGGCACCAGCTTGCGAGCGTGGAGGGCGTCTTCAACGCCGTCTACGTGGTGGGCGACGCGGTCGGGGAGACGATGCTCTACGGCGCGGGCGCCGGGTCGTATCCCACGGCGAGCGCCGTCATGGGCGACATCTTGGCCCTGGCGATGCCGCTCGCCCACGGCGAGCGCCCCTCGACCGAGGCGGCCCCCTTCGACCGCGTGGTGCCGATGCGTTTGGTGGACGATCTGCACGACCGCTATTTCGTGCGCCTGGCGCTCGAGGACCGTCCCGGCATCCTCGGCGAGGTGGCGGCCTTGTTCGCCGCCCGCGGCGTGAGCCTGGCGAACGTGAGCCAGCCCACGCCCGTCCCCGGGGAGCCCACGGCGCTCATCGTGGTGACGCACCTCGCCCGCGAAGCCGACGTGCGCGCCGCCTGCGCCGAGATCGAGGCGCTGCCGGGCGTGCGCGGCAAGGCCGCGGTGATTCGCGTCGAGGACACCGAGGCGTGGCGCCGGGAGGCGCTGTAGGTCGAGGCTGGTCGTCCGCGGCGCGTTCGTGGACGTCAGGCGGGGCAGGTCGAAGGGGATGATCGCGATGCTGCAGGCGAAGAACCGTGCCGAGGCTGATGGGACCGTGGATGTCGAGCGGGGTGCGCTGCACGTTGTGGGCAGCGACCTCGAGGTGCCGTTCGTCCGGGTTTCCGGGTGCGCGGGACCCCGGTTCGCGCTGACCGCTGGCGTGCACGCCGACGAGTATGTGGGGGAGCAGGCGCTCGTTGAGCTCGCCGACGAGCTTGCCGCCCTGCCCCGCGGGGTGCTCAAGGGCAGCGTCACCCTCGTGCCCGTCGTCAACGTCGCCGGGTTTGCACGGCGCGGCACCAGCATGGTGCCCGAGGAGGAGGGTTCCGAGACCAACCTCAACAGGGTGTTCCCCGGTTCGCCGGACGGCAGCCTGGCCGAACGAGTCGCCCATGCGGTGTTCGCGGGCGCCGTCGCCGGCTCGAACTACTACGTCGACCTGCATTCGGGGGACTATTACGAGGACCTCGCCCCGCATCTGTACTATGTCGCCGACCTGCCGGTCTCCCCGGAGTCGCGCAGGTTGGCCGCCTGCACCGACGTGCGCATCGTGGTGCCGTGCTACGAGACGCTTCGGGGCGGGACGTATGCCGCGGCCGCCGCTGCGGGAATCCCGAGCATCCTGCTCGAGCGCGGCGGCATGGGCGCCTGGTCGCGCCCCGAGGTCGACGCAGTCAAGGCCGACGTCATGAACATGCTGCGCTTTGCCGGAATGCTCGAAGGCACGGTGCGCGACCTGCGGGCGTCCCAGTGCGATTACGAGGAGATGCTCGACCTCTATTCCCCCTGCGGCGGGTTTTGGTATCCGGCCAAGCGTCCCGGCGGCTGCTTCGCGGCGGGAGAGTCCCTTGGTCAGGTTCGCGATGCGTTCGGGACGGTCCTGCACGAGGTGCGCGCCCCCAAGGCGGGCGTCGTGGTCTACCAAACGGGTTCGCTCAACGTCGTGCAGGACGGTCCGCTGATCGCCTACGCGCTGTTTGCGTAGGCGCGGGCCGGTTCGGGGCGACGCGAGGGCGGCGAGAGGTCATGAATGGAAGGGCGGACGGAAAGACTTTTCGGGCTGATCGGTATGTTCCGACCCGTCTGCACGTGAAAAGTGCTCGATGTGTGCAAACGCTCGTCGAGTGAACGGTTTGGCCGCGCCGTTGGAGTGTACAGCGCGGCCAAGTAATAAATGATTCTGCATTAATAGAAAATTTCTTTGTGCAATTGGAAAATCGCAATATTATGCGCTCCCCACAGTCGAATTTTGGGCATTCACTCGACGTGGATTTGCACGCATCGGGGCAATTCCAGGTGCAGCCCGGAGAGCCTGTCGCGGAAGGCATCTCCGGGCTGTCTCTCCCGTCACAATCTCCGCAGCACCCCGCGCACGATCGCCTCCATATCGGCGGCGCCGGCCGCTGCTGCGGCGTCGATCTCGGCGGTTGATATCGGGTCACCGAGCATGCCGGCAGCCATGTTGGTCGCCATCGAAAGCCCCAGCACCTCCATGCCGCAATGCGCCGCAACGACGACCTCCCACACAGTGCTCATGCCCACCAGGTCGGCACCGAGCGTCCGGAACGCGCGAATTTCGGCGGGGGTTTCGAATGACGGTCCGGTCAGGCCGATGTAGACGCCTTCCTGAAGGTCGTAGTCGCGCTCCTCGGCGACCCGCCGGGCCAAGCCGCGCAGGCGCGGAGTGTAGGCGTGCGTCATGTCGGGGAAGCGCGGGCCCTCGGCGTCGAGGTTGGGGCCGACGAGCGGGTTCTGCCCTGTCAGGTTGATATGGTCGGCGATGAGCACGACCTGGCCAGGGCGGTATGCGGGGTTGATCGCGCCCGTGGCGTTAGTGGCAACGAAGACATCGGCACCCAGACGCGACGCCATGCGCACCGGGTACGTCACCTCGACGGGGGAGTATCCCTCGTAGGGATGGAGCCGTCCCTGCATGCACAGCACTGGCATCCCTTCGACATATCCGGCGACGAAGCGTCCCGCGTGACCCGGGGCGGTCGAGGAGCGCAGGTGGGGGACGGAACGATAGGGGATTGCGACGGCGTCCTCAACCGCGGCGGCGAGGCTGCCCAAGCCGCTGCCGAGCGTTATGAGCGCCCGTGGTGCGAAGCCTGCAGGAAGCTGGGCACGGACGACATCGACGCTCTCGTTCAACTTTGACTCGAACGTCTGGTCAAGCGTGAGGGTTTTCGCATTGGACGGGGCGTTTGGCATAGCGGGTGCCTTTCTCGCGGTGTGTCGGGTGGGTGGGTTGGATGGGTGGGGTGGGGCCTTGCCAATAGTCCGCCTTGTCGACGGCCCGGGTTCCTTCCGGCACGCGTGCTTTTGCGATGCCGCACCCCGGCGGGCTAGCTTCTCTGCAGCTCCTCGACGATGCGCTCGGCGTACCCCTGCGTCTCGAACTGCGCACGCTCGACATCGATGGTCGGCCAGGCGCCGTCGCGGTAGAGCACACGTCCGTCGCACATCGTGAGCACGACGTCGCCTCCCGACGCGCTGTAGACGACGTTTGCCGCCATGTCGGTCTGCGGGTACATCCAGGGTCTGTCGACATCGAGCACCGTCAGGTCGGCGCGCATGCCCTCGGCGACCAGGCCGCAGTCGATGCGTCCCTGGGCGAGCGCCCCGGCGCGCGTCGCGGCGAAGAGCGCCTGCTGGGGCGTCACCACGGTCGGGTCGCCCGTGGCGCCTTTGTAGAGCGTCGCGAACAGATAGAGGTCGCGCATCATGTTGTGCGCGTTGTTGCTGGCCACGCCGTCGGTTCCCAGGGCAACGTTGATGCCGAGCTCGAGCATGCGCGGGATCGGGGCAAAGCCGCTTGCGAGCTTCATGTTGCTCGCCGGGTTGCAGGCGACGCTCGCGCCGCGGCGGGCGAGCACTTGCAGGTCGTCCTCCTCGCACCACACGCAGTGGGCGGCGAGGACGGGGGAGTCGAACACGCCGCACTCCTCGAAGAAGCGTGCGGGCGTCAGGCCGCCGTGGCGCTGCTTGCACTCCTCGTGCTCGCGGCGGGTCTCCGAGAGGTGCACGTGGACGATCGCGCCGCGCTCGCGGGCGATGCGGGCCACCTCGCGGCAGACCGGCTCGTTGTTGGTGTACTCGGCATGGATGCACATGTCGGCCTTGATGCGTCCGTCCGCGGCGCCGTCCCACACGGCGAACAGGCGGTCGTCGGCCGCGCACTCGTTGGTCGCGTGGTAGTCGGTCTCGTCGAAGGCGGTGAGCCCGCGCGAGACGTTGCACTTGGCGCCCGCCTCGGCCACGCTCTCGCAGCGCTCGTCGTCGAAGAAGTACATGTCGCTGAAGCTCACGCAGCCAAAGCGTGCCATCTCGGCTATGGCGAGGTCGGTCGCCGCGCGGGCTGCCGGCCCCGTGATGCGCGCCTCGAACGGGAACACGCGCGTGTTGAGCCAGTCCTGGAGGGCGAGGTTCTCGGCGTAGCCGCGCAGGAGCGTCATGGGGGCGTGCGCGTGGGCGTTATAGAAGGCGGGCATGAGGAGCTTGCCGCGCCCGTCGTAGCGTTCGTCGTAGGCGTCGGCGTCGACGGGCGGTTCGGCCCCGATGTAGGCGATGCGCCCGTCGCGGACGCCCACGTGGCGAGAGGGCAGGTACTCGAAGCTATCGTCGAAGATGCCGATCGCAGAGAACAGGACCGAGGACGAATCGCAGGGCATGGGGACCTCCTGATGCGCGCGGGCGGGGCGGGGGTACGGCCCCCCCGCCTTTCCATAGAGCCCATTGTCCCACAATCCGTTCATGCTGGCTGGCCGCGCCGCAGGATCGGTGCGGGTGCGCGCCCGGACTATTCCCGAATTGCCCGGCGCGCCACGAAGTCCGAGGTTTTGGCGCGCAGGGCGCGCTCGACGAACTGCGCGATCTGCCCGTTGTCGTACAGCGCCCGAGCCGCTTCGAGCTCGTGGCCGCGCGCGACGCCCGCAAGGCAGTCGAGCAGATCCTCCTCGGTCAGTCCTATCGCGAAGTGGCGGGCCACGGCGTCGAGTGCCAGCCCGCGGCGCAGCGACGCCCGCGCCTCCGTCGTCATCTGTTCTTTAAAGGCGTCGAGTGAGAAGCCCGGCGTCGCCGTGTAGTCCGACCACGCCTGCCCGCTTTGTTCGACCGCCCCCGCGTAGCGCGCCGCGAGCTCGTCGCGCAGCAGTTCGACGTAGCGGGTGGGGGCGTCGCGCATAAGGCGTTCGGCGAGCTCATTGGAGCAGCGCCGCATAAACTCTGCCGTGTGCTTCGCCTCGTCGTCGACGCGCATTTGACGACGGGCACGGTCGCGCAGCCGCTCGAGGCTTTCTTGCGCCTCGTCGGGGACGTCTTGCCAGCGTACGGCTCCGCCGGTCAGACGCGTGAGGTATTCGTCGACGCGCGATTCGTCATCCGGGGCCTCGGCTTGCTTGTCTACGCGCACGGGCCCGTAGTCGGAGAGCTCGGCCTGGGGGCGCAGCGTGAACGAGGCGCAGAACTCGCATGTTCCTTCCGGGGCGATGCCCTCCGTCTCGGAGAAGCGGGGGTCGAGAAAGGGAAAGACCCCCGTGCGGAGCACGGCTTGGGCAAAGAGCCCCCTGCGTGCCAGGTCGGCCGCCGCCGTCTCGAGCTCGGCCCTGCCGGGGGTGTCCTTTTTGGCCTGTCGAACGCTGCGGTCGATGGCGTTGCGCGCAGCGTCTGCGAGGCGTTTTGCCTCCTCGACCGAGGTGCGCACGAGCATCGTTGCGTTGCCCACCGGGTCGGTGGCGAGGCGCACCTCGGGCAGCGGGCCCGCTGCAGGATAGGAGAGGTCGACGATGTTGCCCGGCCTCGGCGGCACATGCTCCGGTTTGCGGCAGACGATGTCCGCGAGGTCCGAAAGGGAGGCGATGGGGTGCATAGGGGTCGTTCCGTTTCTTTGCGGGGCGCTTGTGCGGGCGCCCGTCCGATATCAGTAGACGGCGATGTTGTTGCCCGTGCCGAGCAGCCCCACCATCCGACGGTAGATGGAGTCGGGCGCGTTGGGCTTCCAGTCGGGCCGATCCATGGGATAGGGGACTGCCGTTCCGTGCAGGAAGTCCTCGAGGCCGACCGCGGGACTCACGGTGATGGCGCCGCGGGGGCAGATCGCCTCGCAGGTGCCGCACTGCACGCAAAACGTGCTCTGGTGCACCACGCCCACGTCCCCCTCGCCGTCGGCGAAGCGGCGCAGGGCGCCCGTGGGGCAGAACACGGCGCACATGCGGCAGGCATCGCAGCGCTCGGGGTCGATTTCGACCGTTCCCCACAAGTGCGTCTCGAGCGTCTCCTGGCAGGGTTCGCCGAGCGCTTTGAGGCAGTTGAAGAGGCGGGTGCGCCGTGTCGGCACAAACTGTGCGAGCAAGCCGTCCTTTCCGACGTGCGGCACGCGCACACCGTCCTCGAGGTCCGCGCCGTTTTCTCGAGGGACGTTGGCGGCTTCGGGTGCGATGTCGGCCTCGGCGTCCCCGGTCGCCGCGGCGACGGGGCGCACACCTGTTTCGAAGCCCTCGCGACGCGCGACCGCGTCGCTCGCCTCCCGGAGTACCTCCTGTGGGGTCGCCTCCATGCGTGCGAGACGTTTGAGCGAGTAGCCGGGCGCGTCGGCGGACGGGTTCCAACCGTCTTCGGCGTGCGGGAACCCTACGGTCTCGACGATTTCAAGGCTGCTGCCGAACGCCGCCAGGAGGTGTCGGGCTTCCTCGGCCGTCTTTGCCGCCGTTTGGCCGCCAGTGCGGTGGGGGCATACGGCGCACGTGCCGGCCGCGAGCACGACTCTCTCGGCCCCACGAACTGCGAGCTCCACGAGTTCGGTCGCATCGATGCGGCCGAGACAGGCAACCTCGGCGCATCCGGGGACCTTGCCGATGGCGGGGACCGATCCGTCGCGGCGCGCCTCCTTGACCGCGCGGTCGCATGCGAACACCACGGTCCCCCCGCACGAGGTCGCCAGCTCGGCGCCGGCGCGGGCGAGGGCCTGGTCGTCGGGGGAGAGCGGTTCGAGGGCGCCCGTGGGGCATACGGTGGCGCACGTGCCGCACCCGATGCACAGGTCGGGGTCGATCTGCAGGCCGTCGTCGTTCGCCGAGATGGCGCCCGAGGTGCAGGCCTGCGCGCAGCGCAGGCAGTCGGCGTTGCGGTTGCGCACGAGCACGCAGCGCTCGGGGTACACCGCCAGGTCGGGGCCGTCGATGCGCTCGAGCAATGCCATGGTGTGGCGCGCTGTCGTCATCGTCCGTCGCCGTCCTCGGCTGTGTAGGAAGCCTCTTCGCCCCGGCCCCCCTCTTCGTCCCCTCTTTCGCCGTCAAGGGCATCTTCGAGGAACTCAAGGTCGCAGGTCAGGTATCCCATGGTGAGTTTGGCGAGGCCGCGGTAGAAGTCCGTCTTCGCAAAGCGTCCCATGTCCGCACACATCATGGGGAACCAGGCGAGCAGGTGGTCCTCGAGGAAATGGCGCTGGGTCTCGAGCAGGCTGTCGACCTTGGCGTCCTCCCCGGTGCGGAAGGCGTCGAGCAGGCGCTCGCCGATGACCTGCATGAACTCGAGTTCGAGGGCGATGTGGTCTTCGCCGTCCTTCCAGCTGTCGCTCTTGTCGATGCCGTTGGCGCGGTAGATGACAAGCACCTCGTCGCGCGCCCCCTGCATAAGCAGACGTTTGGGCGAGGTGTAGACGCTCTCAAAGGGATAGGCGGCCGAGTAGCCGTCGTTGCCCGCGCCGATGAAGGTGCGGGTGTAGTCCACGGCCAGTTCGGTGAGCACGCCGGTGCGCGGGGTGCTCAGATAGGAGACAATCATGCGATAGCCCTCGTCGACGTCGGCATTGCCGCTGTGGGCGGGGATTCTCATGGAGCAGAGGAAGTCGTAAAGCTCTTGGTCGACCTCGACCTGGTAGAGGCGGGCAAGGAGCTTGTAGGTCGCGTTGCGCTGTTCGAGCAGGTCTTCGACGGAGATGTCTGCGGCGGCTGCCATGGCGATTGTCCTTTCAGGGAGGCGGAGAGTGTTACAGCGATCCGATGAGTCCGTCGGGCCCGAGCATGGCGCGTCCTTGTTCGGTGGTCCGCCACGTTCCCTCGAACGCGATGGCGTCGGCGTCCTCGAGCTTGTCGATGAAGTAGCCGGAGAAGCGTCGCGGTTTCTTGCAGAGGGGATCGTGGTCGACGAGAGCGTCGAGCTCCTTCTTGGTCTGGCCGCCGTCGCAGTCGCAGTGTTCGAGGATGGTGCGGAAGATGGGGGCGTACACGGCGTTCATCTCCATGAACTGCTCGAAGCGCGCGGAGGGGTCCTCGGCCTCCACGGCCGCCAGACCTTCTTCGGTTGCCTGATAGCGTGCCGGCTCGGGCTTGGTGACCTGGAGATACGCTTCTTGAGGTTCACCGCCGTCCCCAAGATCCGTCTTGGCCGATTCGGCGGGGGATTCACCCTCCGTAGCCGCGTCGTCGGCAGAAGGGGCGTCGGGGGCGTTCTCTGCGGGTTCGAACCCTGCATCTTCGCCCGCATCGGGGTCGTCGCTGTTTGGTTCGACGGGCTTGTTGGTCTGGCGCAGGGCGCCGCACTGTTCGAGAATCGAGACGATCGTCTCGGGCCGGTACACGTTCACGCCGCCGTGCTCAAAGGCGACGATCTCCTCGACGATCTCGGAGTCGGCGCGCTCCTCGCGGCAAAAGTCCACGATATGGAGCAGCAGCTTCTTCTGACCGGGCATGCCCTTGATGGCCTTGGCGACCTTCTCGGCGGGGGTGAGCTCTACGGGCGGGTGCAGCCTGCGACGTTCGGCAGCCGCGGCCTCGGGGTCTTCGGCGATGGGGGGGATCTGGTCGGCGTCGTAGTAGCCGACGAACGACTCCTCCTCGTCGAACGATATGGGGGCGAGCGGATCGAACGCCATGTCGCCGGCGTTGAGTGGGCTCTGGGTTTCTTCCATGTCTGCGCGTCCTTTCTTCCCGATGTGCTGGGGAATGACCGAACTGTCCAAAAAAACTGTTTGCTAGGCGCCGGTGCCCGTCGAGGCGTCCGCCGGCTCGCATTCGGCGAGCAGGCGCGAGGGATGGGCCGTCGCCAGGCGTCGTCCCTTGCGGGCGAAGATGCGGCCTACGTCGATGCGGGTGTGCTCGGCGGTTTCAAGGTCGGTGCGGCAAAACGCGGTGAATCGGATCGTTCTTTCGGCGGTGCCGAGCAGGCGGAGGAGCTTGAGGCGCTCTCCATGCATGATCTTGGCTCGTCTGTCGAGCGCGCCCCCTTCGTCGCATGCCTCGCGGCAAGGAAGGTAACCGTCGACCATGCCGCAGACCACGACGACCTGCGCGCACATCCCGGCGCACTCATCGAAGGTGGCCACCGCCACTCCGTCGCGCGGGCAGGCTGCGTCGGCGAGCTCCGCACGCACCTGCGCCGCGAGGGCGGCGGCGTCGACGGACCCGGCTCGTGCGAGCAACGTGCGCTCCGACCTCCCGGGCTCCCAGCCGCAACGGCGCGCCACCTCGTCGACGAGTCGGGCTCCGGTCAGCCCTCGACAGGCGTCCAGCAGGTCCCTGCCTGCGCGGACGCGTTCTGCGAGGCGCTTGCGGGCCAGACG
>DBEYOB010000034.1:0-10922 GCA_048173955.1 Coriobacteriales bacterium | reverse complement strand
CAAGGCCGTCAAGGCCACCGTGGTGCTCGCCGAGGGCTTCTCCCCCTCCGAGCCGCTCACCCGCGAGCTGCAGGCCTGGGTGAAGTCGCAGACCGCCCCCTACAAGTACCCCCGCATCGTGGAGTACGTCGACGAGCTGCCGCGCACGGTGAACGGCAAGATCCGCCGCGTCCAGATCCGCGAGACCGACGCCGACCGGGGCGTACGCAACGTGGACTAACCGACAGGGGCGCCGGGGCCCGCGTGCCGGGGTCCCGGCGCCCTCCTGCCGTGTTTTCAGGTACTAGGAAGGGACGGAGCTCCGCCCCTATTTCAGCAGGGCGGCTCCGCCCCGCGACAGCATCTTGACCAGCCGCTCGATCTGGGGCGTGGTTCGCTCCGTGCTCCACGAGATGCACAGGGGGATGGGGATGGAGTCGCCGTCAGCGAGCGGTCGGGCGACGTTGCCGGGGAAGACGAACGGGTGGTTGCTCACCCCCGGCAACGCGAGGATGAAGCTGTAGCCGTTCTCGGCCGCGTAGAACTCGAGCATCTTCGCCTTCTGGCGCAGGACGCGCACGGGAGAGGCCAGGCCCTTCTCGAGGTAGGTGTTGAGGATCGACTTGTTGAAGCGGTCGGCGATGGGGAAGAACGCGACGGGGTAGTCGGCGAGCTGCTCCATGGTCACCGCGTCGCACCCGGCGAGCGGGTGGTTCTCTCCCATGCAAACGAGCGGGGGCGCGAAGCCGATGGTCTGGCAGGTGATGCCCGGCTGGGTGAGCGTCCCGATGGTGATGAGGGCGTCGAACGTCCCCTCGCGCATAGCCTTGAGGCCCTCGTCGCCCGAGGTCGTCGCCACGCCCACCTCGATGTCGAGGAAGCTGGCTACAAACTTGGTGATCTGGCTGCAGATGGCCTCCTGCCCGAAGGACATGGGCACGCACAGCGCGAGCTCGAGCTCGTGGGTGCGCTCTTTGCGGGAGCTGTCGTCCACGAACGACTCGAGGTCGTCGAAGGCTTCGAGGGCCGCTTCGGCCTTGTGGAGGAACTGCATGCCGAGCTGGTTGGGATAGACGCCGCTCTTGTCGCGGATGAGCAGGTCGTGGCCGATCTCGCGCTCAAGCTCTGCGATGGACTTCGAGATGGCCTGGGTGGTGACGGAGAATTTGCGCGCCGCGTCGGAGAAACTGCCGAGCTCGACCGCCGCAGAGAAATATTTAACCTGGTTGATGTTCAACATCTCTCCTTTTGCTCGACGCCGCCCCGTCGCGGGTTTTGTACCCGCATCCATTCACTTTCCTGATTTGGGGACGGTGCGGATGCGTGATATCCAACATCAACCAAGCGTTTAGGATGAGCGGCAAACACGTATGGAGCGAGCGGCGGCGGTGCGGTCCCGCGGTGACGCGTTTTGGGTCGGGCATGCGTCGTGCCAGCGGTTATGCGAAGACCCCCCATAATGCGGCATCCGGCCGGCGGGCCCATTTTCTATGCTGAAACCATGCAGCCGACCGTGCGGGACGCCCGTGCGGCGCCGGCTGTCGGACATGTGCGCCCGCTGCGGATGCGGGCGTCTCAACTCATGGAAAGGGGATGGGCTTATGCAGCTCACGAGAAGGGATTTGGTCAAGTTCGGCGGCGCCGCGTGCCTGGTCGCCGGTGCTTCGATGGGTGCCGGCGCCGCTCTCGCTGACGAGGCGTCAGCCGGCGGCTACGTCGTCGGTTCGGGCGACGTCAACTTCACCCAGGAGGCCGACATCCTCATCATCGGCACCGGCATCGCCGGCCTGGCCGCCGGCATGGAGCCCGCGCTCGCCGGCAAGAGCATCATCTTCGCCGAGAAGAAGGGCGCCTTCGGCGGCGACTCCATCACCTCGTGCTGGTTCATGTTCGCCAGCGGCACCCAGGTGCAGCTCGACGCCGGCATCGAGACCACCATCGACGACGCGTGGGCGGGTGCCGCCGAGTCCCAGAGCGCGCTGTACGAGTACGAGTGGTGGCCCGAGTGGGCGAAGGGCAAGTACTACGCCAACACCGGCTTCTTCGACTGCGCCGTCAACAACTTCGGCTGCTCGTTCCAGCAGCCCTGCACCGAGGAGGAGCTGCCGCGCCTCGGTTCCGGCGTCATGCTGCCCGGCGAGGGCATCGCGACGGGCTACCAGTACGTCATGCAGCCCATCCAGGCCAAGCTCGAGGAGCTCGGCGCCCAGTTCCTGTACAACATGCGCGCCGTGGCGCTCATCAAGGACGCCCCCGACGGCGCGGTGATCGGCTGCCGCTTCCATGACGAGAACGGCGCCAACGTCGACATCAAGGCCTCCGCGGTCGTCCTGGCCACCGGCTGCTTCATCGACAACGGCGAGATGGTCCACGAGTACCTGCCCGACTGGGCCAACTACGGCGTCCTCGTGCACGGCTCGCTCGGCGAGGGCCACACCATGGCCGCGGCCGCCGGCGCCAAGATGGTCGGCATGGACACCTCCATCTCCGCCCACTACGCCAACCTCATGGGCGACCTGCCCAATGCCACCACGTGGGGCTACTGGACGCCGCTCGTGCTCGTGCTGCCCAACGGCAAGCGCTTTATCCAGGAGGGCCAGTCCCACGACGCCGGCCAGGCCGCCGTGGACGCCGGCTACCGCGAGTGGTGGGTCATCTTCGACCAGCGCGCGTTCGACAACCGCTCCATCGCCACGTCGGTCAACAACAACGTGTCGCTGCACCAGGACGTCTATCGCACGGCCGACACCATCGAGGACCTCGCCGTCGCCATGGACGTGCCGGTCGACCAGCTCGTGGCCACCTTCGAGGAGTACGACGGCTACGTCGAGGCCGGCGAGGACGCCGCCTTCGGCAAGACCGCGTGGCTCGAGTCGCTCCAGCCGCCCTACCACGCCCTCAAGCTCAACGTCGTGCGCTACAAGACGTCGGGCGGCGTGATGAACGGCCCCAACAACCAGGTGCTCGACGTGAACGACCAGGAGATTCCGGGCCTGTACTCCTGCGGCGCCATCCTGCTGCCCGCCCAGGCCTCCGTCTCCGGCTGCGCCGCGACCGGCTACTACGTCGGCCAGACGCTCGCCGCGCTGTAAGGCCGCATAGACGGTGCGAGGCTGCGCCGTCGGCAAGGTCAAACCGTCCGGCCTGGCCGGCCCTGCGCCCCCGGCCGGACGTTGCCGCCCCTGTTTGCGGAATATTTTTGTGGACGCCCGGTCAGTTTGGCAGATAGGCCACTGACCGGGCGTTTTGCATATGCGCCTGCGCGCATTCCTTTAACGAGCTGTTGAAGCTTTCCCATCCCGTCCTTTCAGCGTTCGCGAACCGTAAAAGTAGAAGCGGACAGCACGTTGAGAAGGTCGACCGCCAACGGGGAAAGCGGCTGGCGGATTGCCGGCCGCACCGGGCGAGGCCGTTGGCGGGAGGAAAGCGGTTTGAACATCAATCAGGTCAAATACTTTGCCGCCGCGGTCGAGCAGGGCAGCTTCTCCGACGCTGCGCGGGAGCTGGCCGTCACGACCCAGGCCGTCTCGAAGTCCATCGCCGAGCTCGAGCGCGAGGTGGGCTGCGACCTGCTCGTGCGCGACAAAAGCGGCGTCTACCCCAACCAGCGCGGGATCCAGTTCTACGACAAGTCGAGGGCCGCGCTCGAGTCCTTCAGGGATCTCGAACGCTTTGCGCGCGAGATTTCCGGGTATCGCCGCACGCACGACCTCGAGCTGGCGCTGTGCGTCCCGTCGGTCGTCGACTGCAGCGCCGTGTGCGACAACATCGCCCGCCTGCTCTCAAAGGGGTTGGGGGCGAGCGTCGGCATCGTCACCCTGTCGGGCGAGGAGGCGCTCAAGGCGATGCGCGAGGGAGCCCTCGACGCGCTCATCATCATCGGGACCCTCGACAAGCCGGGCGTGAAGTGCCAGACGATCGGGTACGCGCCGCCCATGGTCTGCCTCTCCGAGACGCACCCGCTTGCCCTGTGCGATGCGGTGACCCTGGGGCAGCTCGCCGACTACCCGGTCGGCTTCTTTCCCATCGCCGACCGCTTCAACAGGTCGATCCTCAACGTCTACCTTGCCAAAGGGCTCGCCTCGCCGATCCATACGGTCCGGCGGCTGCGGGACTTGAACGAGTTCTATTCCCATGCGAACGGCTATGCCTTCATGCTTTCGCTGCCGCTTGACGGAAACCCCTTCGTCCCCGCCGGTGCGACCTGCCGCCCGATCGCCGAGGAGGATGCGGTGCCCATCCCGCTGTGCATCGGGTGGATACCCGAGCAGACGAACCCCCGCCTCGAACGGCTGGTCGAGATGGTCTCGAAGGGCTACTCCGCGTTTCTGTAGGGCGCGGGGCGCGGAGTGGGCGTTGCCCGGGAGGGGCGTTGTCTGAAAATATTGCGTTTGCGAACGGTTCGCAAGCGGCAAAATGGCCGCAGTTGACCATAAAACGAATGCCTTCTTAGCAAATACGAAAATCAGTCTGCTTTTATGTGGCGCACGGCGTTTCGAACGGGCGTCGAATCGTTCGTAACGCGTGTTTCTTCAGACGTCGCGCGCGACGGGCGTTCGCGCGCGACGGGCATCCGCGTTCGGTGGGCTTCCGATGGGTGTTCGCTCGCGGCGCGGGTCCGGCAATTCTTAATCAGTCTTTCATCTTCGCGCCGGGAGCGGCTAATCTCCGCCGTCCATACTGGAGACGTCAAAAAGGCCGGGCGCCGCCCCGGCGCATCGAGGAAAGGATGACGCCATGCTGTTCAGAAACGATGCCTCCGCCGAGGGGACCACCTCCTCCACCCCTTCCACCTCTGCCTCCGCTTCCGCATCTTCCGCCCACACCGCCCCCGGCGACTCCTCGGCCGCCGGCCTCACCCCCGAGGAGAAGCTGCGCCGTGCGGAGCTCGTGCGCGACAAGACGGGCGTCACGTTCGAGGAGGCCCGCGCCGCGCTCGAGGCGAGCGGCTACGATGCGCTCGACGCCATCGTGTGGCTCGAGCGCCGGGGGAAGACCGCCCGCCAGACCGCGAGCTACACGACGTCGGGCAGCGCCGCCGACGCCCAGGCGCAGGAGGAGATGTCGCGCGCCCAGAGCGATTTCGAGGCGTCGACCAAGCCGAGCGGGTTCAGCGTCGCCTTCGGCCGCTTCATGGACGGGGTCAAGCGCGTGCTGCGCCGCAGCGTCGAGATCTCGTTCGTCGTGTCGCGCCGGGGCGCACGGCTGTTCTCGGTGCCCCTGCTGCTCTTCATCATCCTTGCGGTGTTTGCGTTCTGGGTCGTGATACCGCTGATCGTCATCGGCCTGTTCTGCGAGTTCAGGTATAGTTTCGACGGGATCGGCAAGGTGACGGTCGACGTCAACGAGTGGTCGCGCAAGGCCTCCGACGGCGTCGACCACCTCAAGCGCGACGTCATGGACGGCTACGGCGACGCCTCCAAGGGGGACGGCGCCTCCAAGTAGCGCAGGGCGCCGCCGTCGAGGGAGCCGCGCGGCGCCGCGGCGTTGGGACACGGCAAGGGGGCCGGATCGGTGAGCAGGATCCTTATCGTCGAGGACGAGGAGAAGATAGCCCGCTTCGTCGAGCTCGAGCTCGTGCACGAGGGCTATGCGGTCGACAAGGCGTTCGACGGTCGTGCGGGCGTGGAGGCCGCGCTGTCGGAGGACTACGACCTCATCCTGCTCGACGTCATGCTGCCCCAGCTGAACGGCCTGGAGGTGCTGCGCCGCGTGCGCAGGGCCAAGCAGACGCCGGTCATCCTGCTCACCGCGCGCGACGCCGTGATGGACAAGGTCGCGGGGCTCGACGCCGGCGCGGACGACTACATCACCAAGCCCTTTGCGATCGAGGAACTGCTGGCCCGCGTGCGCGTGGCGCTCAAGCACCGCGAGGCGGCCTCGGGGCACGAGGGAGCCGCGGAGCCGGGCGCAGGCGGGGGCCCGCAGCCGTCCGGAGGCGTGCCGGACGCCGGGTCGCCCGGCGCGGGGGCGCCCGCCCCCTCCGGCACCCCCGCACGCCCCGTGCTGACGGCGGGGCCCGTCGCGCTCGACCCGGGCAGCCACGAGGTGACGGTGGGCGGGGAGCCGGTCGCGCTCACCAACCGCGAGTTCGAGGTCCTCAGGTGCCTGCTCGAGAACAAGAACCTCGTCATGTCCCGCGACCAGCTCGCGCGCAGCGCCTGCGGGTACGACTACGTGGGCGAGACGAACGTCATCGACGTCTACGTGCGCCACATCCGCGCGAAGATCGACGACCGCTTCGGCGTCGAGCTCGTCACGACGGTGCGCGGTGTGGGCTATGTCGTCCGCGAGCGGTAGCGACGCGGGGGGCGGGAAGGCCCCGAGGCGCTCCTCGGCCGCGCGGAGCACCTCGTCGACGGCGCGGCGCATCGCCGTGTCGCTCTACGTGCGGCGGTTCTTCTCGTTCGTCCTGTTCGACATAGTCCTGGTCGCCGTCCTGGCGGGCGCGTTCTGGTATCGGTGCGCGGAGCAGATGCCCGACGGCGTCCGGACGGGGCGGTACCTGTCCGCCGAGAACGTCCGCCTGCAGCCTGCGGAGGACGCGGGGCGGGACGGCTCCGTCCCGCTGGGGGATTGGGAACTCGTGCTCGTCGACGGGGAGGGCGCCGAGCGCTCGTTCTCCCTATCCGAGCCGCTCGCATATGCGGTCCCCGTGGGCTGCGCCGTGCTCGTCGCCCAGGTCGGGTCGCTTCTCGGCGCGCCGTCGCACACGCGCCTCATCCGGCGCAAGCTCAAGCCGCTCAACGACCTCGCCCTGGCCGCCGAGGCCATCGGCAGCGCCGCGGCGGAGCGGCCCTCCGGCGACGGGGGGCGCGCGAAGTTCGAGAGCCTCGAGCGCGCGATCGCGACGGCGTCGGTCGACGCGCCGGCCGTCGTGACGGGCGACAAGGACCTGCGCAGCATCGAGGTCGCCCTCAACAGCCTCCTGCGGCGCATGCAGGAGGCGAAGCTCCAGCAGATGCGCTTCGTCTCGGACGCATCGCACGAGCTGCGGACCCCCATCGCCGTGATCCAGGGCTACGTGGGCATGCTCGACCGCTGGGGCAAGACCGACGAGGCGGTCCTCGACGAGTCCATCGCCGCGCTCAAATCCGAATCGGAGCACATGAAGGAGCTCGTCGAGCAGCTCCTGTTCCTGGCGCGCGGCGATTCGGGCCGCACGACGCTCGAGCGGGAGGAGTTCGACCTGGCCGCCCTCGTCGAGGAGGCGGCGGCGGAGTCGCGCATGATCGACGCCGAGCACGTCTACGAGGCCGACGGGACCGCGGTCCCCCGCCGCATGGTGGGCGACCGCGCCATGGTCAAGCAGTCGATGCGCATCATGCTGCAGAACGCCGCCCGCTACTCGGCCGGCGGCACGACGGTGCGCCTGGGCGCCGTGGGCGACCCCGGGCGCGGCAGGGTCGGTTTCACCGTCCAGGACGAGGGCATCGGCATGGCGGAGGAGGACGCGGCCCACGTGTTCGAGCGGTTCTACCGCTCCGACGTCGCGCGCGACCGCCAAGCCGGCGGCACGGGGCTCGGCCTCGCCATCGCCAAGTGGATCGTCGACGCCCACGCGGGGTCGATCGAGGTGCTGTCGCACGAGGGTGTCGGCACGCGCTTCACGGTATGGTTTCCGCAGGAAAATGGCTGATTTGTGGTGAAGTTCCGCCATGTGGTGCCGGTCGTGGTCACGAACGTGCCGTTCGCCGCTGCCACGTGTCCGTCTCAACAACGTTTGTTACGCAAACATGGCCGTTCGTTCCCGAATTCGAAAAAACTCTGCAAAGCCGGTTGAAAATTTCTACTCGTGTAGTTCAATTATTACTTGCATATGTTGGCAACCGGCACGTCCGCTCGATGCACGCGTTCGCCCACGGCGCACGGACAGGGTGCGCGGGTGCGGCCGATTCGCGCGTGGCAAAATGCGGGGGGGGGGGGGCTTCTAGGCATGAACGGCACGTCGACAGCATATCCCACTCTACCCGTCGAACCGGTTCCGATTCGATGCGCCGACCGGCAGCGCCGCGCGTCCGAGACGTGCGGCGAACGTGTCCATATGGGCGCCGGCGCCCCGAGACAGACCCTGCCGCTCAGGGCCGCCGCACGCGCGGGGGCATGGTGAGACCATGTACAACCTGGTGCTTTTCCTCGGTTCGGACGAGCGCGCCCGCGCGCTCGAGGAGATGGTCGCAGCGAGCCCGTGGGCGGACGGCATCGGCGTCGAGCGGGTGCGCGATGCCCGGGAGTTCGAAGCCCGGCAGGGCGCCGGCCCGAGCATCGACATCCTCATCGTCGACACCGTGCTCGACCCGGACGACGAGGGGCCGACGGGCATCGACTTCGTGCGGACCCACGTTCTGGCCTCGGGGGACACGCAGGTCATCTACGCCACCGAGCATGCCGAGTATGCGACGAAGGCGTATCGGACGCACCACGTCTACTATCTGCTCGAGCCCGTCGCCCAAGACGAGCTCGACGACGCCCTGTCCTGCGCCGTGCGCAACCTGCGCGCCGTCGTCAACCGTCCGATCAGCGTGCGGTGCGGCGGGAAGATCCAGGTGGTCTTCCCCCATCGCGTCGCCTTCGTCGAGAGCGACCGGCGCAGGTGCCACATCCACATGGGCGGGGAGTCGCTTACGACCTACGCGACGCTCGACGCGCTCGCGCGCGAGCTGCCGCCCACGTTCGTGCGCTGCCACAAGAGCTTCCTGGTGAACATGCGCTTCATCGAGTCGGTGGACAACGCCTTCGTCAGGCTGTTCACCGGCGAGACGCTGCCGGTGAGCCAGAAGCGCCGCAAGGCCACGGCGGACGCGTTCGTCGAGTACGTCAGGAACCGCCGACTGTAGGCGAGGTACCGCGCCCTCCGGTCCGGAGGGTTAGGCGAGCGGGTCTATCGGCGGGCTCAGCGGTTCCGCTCAGCGGTTCCGGTCGCTCCGGCGGCGCACCTCGGCGTAGACGCGCGCCTGCGCCTGGGGGGAGACGCCGATGAGGCGCAGCTGGCGGGACGCATCGCGTCGGCGCGCGAGGGTGCGGTCGATGTGCCGCTGCAGCAGTTCCGCCGCCTGCTCGAGCTCGGCCTTCGAGGGGCTGTCGGAGGCGCCGTCGGGGGTTTCGGAGCCCGTGCGGGCGCCTGCGGGGATGTCGGCGCCCGCGTGGGCGTCGATGCGCCGCCGCAGGTCGTCCAGCAGCTCCGTCGCCCGCTCAAGCTCCGACTTCGCGCGCTCGCATGCAAGCACCCAGCCGACGACGTCTTGCTCGCGCAGGTAGCGCGCATGGTGCGCCGCCCGGGCCGCACGTCCCTGCGCGAGGGCGGCGGGGTCGGGGAGGCGTTCGTAGCAGGGGCGGACCGAGCGGTCGGTCGCATAGCGGCCGCTCGACGAGGAGCCCATGTAGTGGCGCTCCGAGCACAGCGATGTGATGTCCTTCGGCATGGTCCCTCCGTCCCGGTCTCCGCCCGTGCGGCTCTGGTCGTTCAACTGGAATTTTAAATCCTGCGCAGAGGGGTGTCGTGCGGGACCGATGCGCCCACGGCATCTGCACGAGGCGGCGCGGTGCGCCCGCGGGCGCGCGTTCCGCGGGTGCACCGCTCGGGGTGCCTGAGGAAGGGCATTGTGGAGGAAAAGTGTAAACCATGGCATACTTTAAGGCATTAGTTAACCAAGGTTGACATAGGGGGCAATCCTGGTATCCTATGAATCGTCGCAAGGAGCTGAGCGGTTCGAACGGCCAAGACGGCCCGAACCGGCCGAAAGCTCCAAGCGCCGCGATTCGCCTCCCTCTCCTGGGGCCCCGGGTTTCCCGCCCGGGGCCTTTTGCGTTCGGGTCGCCGGCGCCGTGCGCCCGCGCCGCACTGCGCGCCATGCGCCCTGCCCGCGCCGCGCTACGCCCCCAGCCGGGCGGCGACGGCGTCGAGCTTCGCCATCACGGCATCCTCGACCTCGGGGGCAAAGGGCTGCAGGGCGTTGTCCTGCACGAAGAACGTGCGCAGGTAGCCGTGGCACTCGTCGCAGAGGTGCAGGTGGTGCACGTCGTCGCCCTCGATGCTCTTGTAGTGCAGGTGCTCCTGGTTCTGCGCACCGCACCGCGCGCAGCGCACGCGTTCGAACTCCCAGGTCGCGCCGCACTGCGCGCAGTAGAGGGTGCGGCCGTTGGGTTTGCCCGACCCCGTCGGGCCGATATAGGCGAGCGCCGCCTGCCCGCCGCACGCCGGGCAGGTGCGGGGTTTGGCGTGGTGCGCCCCCTCGCCCTCGACGCGCCCCCGCACGGCGGAGAGCAGGGCCTCGGCGGCGGGGTCGAGCAGGGGGCGCAGGGCGAGCGCAAGCACGAGCAGGGCCGCGCGCCCGCGCTCTCCGCACGCGGCCTCGGCGCAGGCGTCGAGGTAGTCCGCCGGGCGGCATCCGGCGAGCTCGGTCGGGGTCGACGCGACGAGCCGGTCCCAGTCGCACGACGCCAGCGCCTGCGCGTCGGCGGGGTTGAGGACCCCGCCGTCCGCCAGCGCCTGCGCCACGTCGCGCGCCGCGGCGGCGATGCGGGCGGCGGCAAGGTCGACGGGGGCCTGCGACAGGAGGGGCGTCCCCTCCCAGTACCAGCGGTCAAGGTCGTTCTCGGCGGGGATCGACCACGCCCCTGCCGCAACCTGGCCGTCGAGCGCGCGGCGGGCCTCGTCGGCGACGCGCGCCTGCGCGGCCCATACGGGGCGGAATAGCGCGACGCAGGCGCGCGCCTGCTCGTCGGAGGAGCGCTCGTAGGTCTGCGCGGCGAAGTCGATGAGCTTGATGTTCACGGAAGCGCCTTTCTCACGGGTTCGTCCTTCTCGCGGGACCGCCCCTCCGGCGGCCGCGAACCGCCTCGGGGGCTCGCTCGCCCTTCGGGCGTCCTTCGGGGCGGGCGTCTGAAAGAGCGGGCCCGGCGCGCAGGTGCACGACCGGGCCCGCCTTGCGGTGCGGCTATGC
>DBEYOB010000033.1:0-12652 GCA_048173955.1 Coriobacteriales bacterium | reverse complement strand
AGCGGCGCCCTCGTCGAGCCCCGCGCGGGCGGCGGCGACCATCGCGGGGCCGCCGCCCGCGTGGACCGTGAGCATGTCGACCCCCAGCCCGGCGAGCACGCGCGACGCGCCGCGCACGGTGTTGGGTATGTCGTGCAGCTTGAGGTCGAGAAAAACCTTGAGGCCGCGTCGCTTGAGTTCGGCCACCAGGGGCGCCCCGGCGGCATAGAACAGCTCCATGCCGACCTTCGCCCACACGAGCCCGCCCGACAGCTCGTCGACGAGCTCGAGCGCGCGCTCCGCCGTGCAGTCGAGCGCGACGATGGTCCGTGCTGCGCCTTCGCCTAGCATTCGAACGCCCCCCTCAGCTCGTTGATGTCCGAGACGCCCTGGTCGGCGGCCCACTGCTCGAGCTCGCGCTCGATGCGCAGGGCGCTGCCCGGCTCGACCATGTTCTGCAGGCCGACCGACACCGCGGTGCAGCCGGCGAGGATGAACTCGGCGGCGTCCTCGCCCGTCTGGATGCCGCCGCAGCCGCACACGGGGATCTGCACGGCGTTGCAGACCTCCCAGGCCATGCGCAGCGCGATGGGATGCAGGCAGGGGCCGCTCATACCGCCGGTCGGCCGGGCAAGCCTGCTCTTGCGGGTGTGCACGTCGATCGCCATGCCGGGGATGGAGTTGATGACCGTGAGGGCGTCGGCGCCCGCGGCCTCGCACGCCTGGGCCACCTCGACGACGCGCGCGGGCGCCATCTTGACGAGCAGGGGGCGCCTGGTCACCGGGCGGCATGCCGCGATGACGGCCGAGGCGCCCTCGGGGGTCGACCCCATCGCCGCGCCGCCCGCCGAGATGTTGGGGCAGGAGATGTTGATCTCGAAGCCCGCGGCCCAGGGGGCGAGCTCCTCGAAGAGCTCGAGCGCCTCGACGAACTCGCCGACGCTGTGGCCCGCCACCTGGCAGATCACCGCGCAGCCCTTGGAGGCGAGCTCGGCGAGGTAGGCGCCCGACTCATCGACCAGCCCGCGAACGCCGGGGTTGGTGAGCCCGACCGAGTTCATCATGCCGCAGCGGATCTCGGTCATGCGGGGCTGGGGGTTGCCCGGCCACGGCACGCTGGCGGCGCCCTTCGTCGTGATGGCGCCCAGGGCGGACACGTCCATGAAGCGCTCGTACTGCCACCCCGCGCCGAACGTTCCCGCCGCGGTGTTGACCGGGTTCTTCATCGCGATGCCGCCCAGGTCGACGGCCATGTTCACTCCGCTCACCAGATCACCTTCTCAGCATCGAAGACCGGGCCTTCCTTGCACGCGCCCTTGCGTCCCTCGACCGTGTCGACGAGGCACGTGGTGCACGCGCCGAACCCGCAGGCCATGAGGCGCTCCATCGACACCTGGCAGGGCACGCCGGCCGCCTTGCAGGCGGCCGCGACCGCCGCCATCATGTCGTCGGGCCCGCAGGCGTAGACGACGTCGTAGCCCCCGCCCGCGATGAGCTCGCAGGCGACCTCGCTCGCCAGCCCGCGCGTCCCCACCGAGCCGTCCTCCGTGACAGGGCGCACGGCGGCCGCGCTGCCGGCGAGCTCCTCGGCGCGCTCGGTGAAGACGATGCCCGCCGCGATCGAGGCGCCCTGCACGAGGTGGAACGGCACCAACCGGCGCGACAGCTCCTCGGCCAGGGAGATCAGCGTGACGATGCCCCTCCCCCCGGCGACCAGGAGGGCCTTGCGGACGCCCTCGGGAACCGTCCACCCCTTCCCGGCGGGGCCGAGAAGGTCGGTCGCGGTACCCTCGGGCAGCCCGGCGAGCCGCTCGGTTCCCTCGCCGCGGATGCGGAACGCGAACTCAACCTCCCCGCTTTCCGGGTCGGCGTGCGAGTAGGAGAACGGCAGGCGCAGCATGTGCGTCGGGTCGCCGGGGACGTGCAGGTCGAAGAACTGGCCCGGCTCGATCGACTCGGCGAGCTCGGGGCAGTGCAGGCGCATGAGCTGCACGCCCGCCGCGAGCGGGCGGTTGAGGGACACGGTGCAGTCGAGTTTGAGCGCCGTCGAAGGTTCGGGCATGGCGTTACTCCCTTCCGAGGTTGGCGAGGTCTTGCAGGGCGTAGACGTCGAGCTCCGACGTCTGGACGGTCTGGATCGCCTGGACGAACGCCGTCGCCGCCGACAGCGTCGTCACGTAGCACAGCCCGTGGCGCACCGCGGCGCTGCGGAGCTTGAAGCCGTCGGAGCGGGTCTCCTGGCCGTAGGGCGTGTTGATCATGAGGGAGATGTCGCCCGCGGCGATCGCGTCGCCGATGTTGGGGTGCATCTCGCTCATGCGGCGCACGACCTCCACCTTGAGTCCCGCCGCGCGCAGCGCCTTTGCGGTGCCCGACGTGCTCACGAGGTCGAACCCGAGGTTGGCGAGGTCGCGCGCGATCGAGATGACGCCGCGCTTGTCGCGGTCGCACACCGAGATGAACGCCTTGCCGCCGCGGGGCAGCGAGTAGTCGATCGCGAGCTGGGTCTTGGCGTAGGCGGCGGGGAAGTTCTCCGCGATGCCCATGACCTCGCCGGTCGACTTCATCTCGGGGCCGAGCACCACGTCGGCCCCCGGGAAGCGGCCGAACGGCATGACCGCCTCCTTGCAGGCGTAGTAGCCCGGGTCGCGCCCCTCGGGGGGCAGGTCGAGGTCGGCTATGCGCGCGCCGGCCATGACCAGGGCGGCGCACTTCGCGAGCGCGACCCCGGTCGCCTTGCTCGAGAACGGCACGGTGCGGCTGGCGCGCGGGTTCATCTCGATGACGGAGACCTGCCCGTCCTTGACCGCGTACTGCACGTTCAGCAGGCCGAGCACACCGCAGGACAGGGCGAGCTGGCGGGTGATCTCGCGCACCCGCTCCGCGATGGCGTCGGAAAGCGAGAAGGGCGGCGTGCAGCACGCCGAGTCGCCCGAGTGGATGCCGCACTCCTCGATGTGCTCGAGGATCGCCCCCACGTAGCACCGCTCGCCGTCGCACAGCGCGTCGACGTCGAGCTCGATCGCGTCCTCGAGGAACGCGTCGAGGTAGACAGGGTGGTCGGGCGTGACGTGGGCCGCCTCCTCCATGTAGGAGCGCAGCGAGCGCGGGTCGTAGACGATCGCCATGCCGCGGCCGCCGAGCACGTAGCTGGGGCGCACGAGCAGCGGGTAGCCGATGCGGCCCGCGACCTCGACCGCCTCGTCGTAGGTCTCGGCGGTCGACGACGCCGGGTAGGAGATGCCCAGCCCGTCGAGCAGCTCGGAGAAGCGCTCGCGGTCCTCGGCGAGGTCGATGGCGTCGGGCTGCGTGCCCATGATGGGGACGCCGGCCGCCGCGAGCCTGCCGGCGAGCTTGATGGGCGTCTGGCCGCCCAGCGTCACGATCACGCCCTCGGGGCGCTCGGCCTCGACGATGTCCATGACGTCCTCAAAGGTGAGTGGCTCGAAGTACAGGCGGTCCGAGGTGTCGTAGTCGGTCGAGACCGTCTCGGGGTTGCAGTTGACCATGACCGTCTCGTAGCCGCGCCCGTGCAGCGCGTAGGCGGCGTGGCAGCAGCAGTAGTCGAACTCGATGCCCTGGCCGATGCGGTTGGGCCCCGCCGACAGGATCACCACGCGCGGGCGCTCCGCCTCGGAGAACTCCGTCGCCCCGCCGGCGTCGTAGGTCTTGTAGTGGTAGCTCGTGCGCGCGGGGAACTCGCCGGCGCAGGTGTCGACCGTCTTGACCGACGGGACGACGCCGAGGGCCTTGCGCGCCGCGCGCACCTCGTCCTCGCACGTCCCGGTGAGATGGGCGATCTGGCAGTCGGAGAAGCCCATCGACTTCGCCTGGCGCATGGTCTCGGCGTCGAGGCCCGCCAGGCCGCGCGCGGCGATGGCGCGCTCGGCGCGCACCAGGTCGGCGATGCGGGAGAGGAACCAGGGGTCGATGCCGTTGAGCTCGTGGACGTCCTCGACCGTCCAGCCGCGGCGCAGGGCCTCGGCGACGTAGAGGATGCGCTGGGGGGTCGGGCGGCTGACGAGCTCGCGGAAGCGCTCCTCGTCGAAGTCGTCGGCCCCGTCGGCCCCCAGGCCCGCATGGCCCTGCTCGAGCGAGCGCATGGCCTTCTCGAGGGCCTCCTCGAAGGTGCGTCCGATCGCCATGACCTCGCCGACCGACTTCATGCGCGTCGTGAGCGTCTCGTCGGTGCCCTTGAACTTCTCGAACGCGAAGCGGGGGACCTTGACGACGCAGTAGTCGATGCTCGGCTCGAAGCAGGCGGGCGTGGCGCGCGTGATGTCGTTCACGATCTCGTCGAGGGTGTAGCCCACCGCGAGCAGCGCCGCCGCCTTGGCGATCGGGAAGCCGGTCGCCTTGGAGGCGAGCGCGCTCGAACGGCTCACGCGCGGGTTCATCTCGATGATGATGATGCGGCCGTTGTCGGGGTTCACCGCGAACTGCACGTTGGAGCCGCCCGTCGCCACGCCGACGCGCTCGAGCACGGCGAGCGAGTAGTCGCGCAGGCGCTGCAGCTCGGCGTCGGTCAGGGTCTGAGCCGGCGCGACGGTGATGGAGTCGCCGGTGTGGACGCCCATCGGGTCGAGGTTCTCGATCGAGCAGATGATGATGCCGTTGCCCGCGGCGTCGCGCATGACCTCCATCTCGATCTCTTTCCAGCCCTCGATGCTCTCCTCGACGAGCACCTCGTGGGCCGGCGAGAGCTCGAGCCCCTGGGAGACGATCTCGATGAGTCCCGCCATGTCGTAGGCCACGCCGCCGCCGGCGCCGCCCAGCGTGAACGACGGGCGGATGACCACGGGGAAGCCGAGGTCGGCCACGATCGCCTGCGCGTCGGCAAGCGAGTAGGCGAAGCCGGAGCGGGCGACCTCCAGGCCGATGTCCCTCATGGCCTCGGCGAAGAGCTTGCGGTCCTCGCCCACCTTGATGGACTCGAGGTTGCAGCCGATGACCTCGACGCCGTACTTCTCGAGCACGCCGGCCTCGCCGAGCGCGACCGCGCAGTTGAGCGCCGTCTGGCCTCCCATGTTGGGCAGAAGGGCGTCGGGGCGCTCGCGCTCGATGACCTGCGAGACGGCGTCCACGGTGATGGGCTCGACGTAGGTGCGGTCGGCCGTCTCGGGGTCCGTCATGATCGTGGCGGGGTTGGAGTTTACGAGCACGACCTCGTAGCCGCACGAACGCAGCGCGCGGCACGCCTGGGTGCCCGAGTAGTCGAACTCGCACGCCTGGCCGATGACGATGGGTCCCGACCCGATGACGAGTATCTTCTTGATGTCGGTGCGCTTGGGCACGTTAGAAGCGCCTCCCTTCGCGGACGTCGATGGCCAGGTAGTCATCGCGCCCTTCCATGAGCCTGCAGAACGCCTCGAAGAGATAGGCGGAGTCGTGGGGCCCGGGGCAGGCCTCCGGGTGGTACTGGACCGAGAAGGCCGGGACGTCGAGGAACTGGATGCCCTCCGGCGTCCCGTCGTTCAGGTTGACGTGGGTGAGGCGGATGCGGCCGAAGCGCGCGTTGTCGACGACGGGGGCGACGCGGCGCTCCGACCAGAAGCGCAGGTCGCGCACGTGCTCGGACACCCCGTCCGACAGGGCGGGCACGAGCGGCCCGAGCGTGTCGAAGACGAGGCCGTAGTTGTGGTTCTGGGCCGTGATCTCGACCTTGCCGGTGAGCAGGTTCATCACCGGCTCGTTGCCGCCGTGGTGGCCGTAGGGAAGCTTCTCGATGGAGGCGCCCGCGGCGATGGAGATGAGCTGGTTGCCCAGGCAGATGCCGAACACGGGCTTTTTGCCCAGGATGGCGCGCGCCGCCTCGGCGGTCGGCCCGACCTGCTCGGGGTCGCCCGGCCCGTTGGAGAAGAACACGCCGTCGGGGTCGAGCTCCAGGACGCGCTGCGCGGGGGTGTCCCAGGGCACGACGACGACCTCGCAGCCCCGCGAGGTCATGCCCTCGAGGATGCCGCGCTTCTCGCCGCAGTCGTAGGCGACGACGCGCCGGGCGCGCTCCCCCGCGGCGGGCTCGACGCGCTCGGAGCGCGGCGAGACGTCGGGCACGAAGTTGTGCTCGGAGATGCGCGGCGACGCCTTGACGCGCGCCACCAGGCTCTCCGGGTCGAGGTCGACCGTCGAGACGGCGGCCCTCATCGCGCCCTTGTCGCGGATCGTGAGCGTGAGGGCGCGCGTGTCGACCCCCTCGATGGCGACCACGCCGTGCTTCCTCAGAAGCTCGGGGAGGCTGCCCGCGCTCGTCCAGCTGCTCGGCGTGCGGCACATGTCGCGCACCACCAGCCCGCGCAGGTGGAGGTTCCCGGACTGCATCGCCTCGTCGCTCACGCCGTAGTTGCCGACCTGCGGGTAGGTCAGGGTGACGATCTGGCCGGCGTAGCTCGGGTCGCTCACGATCTCCTGATAGCCCGTCATCGACGTGTTGAAGACGACCTCTCCGAAGCTCTCCCCCTCCGCCCCGGCGGAGAGGCCGAAAAACGTGCTGCCGTCCTCGAGGGCGAGCAGCGCGCGCGGGGTCGACCCGTCGTCCACCAGCGGGTTCATCGGGCAACCACCTCCCCGCCCTCGAGGATCGCGGTTCCCTCGACGTAGGCGGCCACCGCCCTGCCGCGCAGCTCGCGGCCGAGGAAGGGCGTGTTCTTGGCGCGCGACTCGAGGTAGGCCTCGTCGACCGTGAACGCGGCCTGGGGGTCGACCACCGTCAGGGTCGCCTCGCCGCCCTCCTCGATGCGCACGGGGTCCATGCGGCACACCGCGCGCGGCTTGACGCACATCGCGTCGACGAGGCGCGGCCACGAGAGGCGGCCCGGCGCGACGAGGTAGGTGAGCACGAGGGGCAGCTCCGTCTCGAGCCCGACGATGCCGAACGGCGCGCGCTCGAACTCGAGCGCCTTCTCGTGGGCGGCATGCGGCGCATGGTCGCTCACGACGCAGTCGACCGTGCCGTCGCACAGGGCCTCCTGGAGCGCCTCCATGTCGGCGCGCGTGCGCAGCGGGGGGTTCATCTTGTAGTTGGTGTCGAACGCCTCGGTGATGTCGTCCTCGCACAGGAACAGGTGGTGCGGCGTCACCTCGCAGGTCACCTTGAGCCCGCGCCCCTTCGCGCGACGGACCATCTCGACGCCCGCGGCGGTGGTGATGTGGGCGACGTGCAGCGGGCATCCGGTGAGCTCGGAGAGCATGATGTCGCGGTCGATCTGGATCTCCTCGCCCTGGGCGGGCCAACCCGCGAGGCCGAGGCGGGTCGAGGCGCTCCCCTCGTTGACCACGCCCGTGCCGACGAGCGACTCGTCCTGGCAGTGGCTGATGGCGCAGCGGTCGAACTGGACGAGGTAGTCCATCGCGCTGCGCAGCATGCCCGCGGACTGGACGCCGCGCCCGTCGTCGGAGAAGGCGCACGCCCCCGCACGGTACATGTCGCCGATCTCCGCCAGGCTCTCGCCGCGCTCCCCCTTCGTGAGGGCGCCGATGGGGTGCACGCGGGAGAGGCCCGCCGCGCGGGCCTTCTCGACCTGGTAGGTCACGATCGCGCCCGTGTCGCAGGTCGGGGTCGTGTTGGGCATCGTCGCCACGTCGGTGTAGCCGCCCTTGGCAGCGCTGCGCACGCCCCCCTCGATCGTCTCCTTGTACTCCTGGCCCGGGTCGCGGAAATGGACATGGATGTCGACCAGGCCGGGGACGACGACCGTGCCGGCGCAGTCCCGGACCTCGGCGCCCGCACGGGCGGCCGCCTCGGCGGCGGCGTCGCCGAGCGCAGCGATCCTGCCGTCGTCGCCCATCAGAACGTCGCACACCTCGTCGAGGCCGACCTGGGGGTCGACGCAGCGACCCCCCTTAAGCAGCAGAGCCATCAGACTCACCTCCGAGTAGCAGGTAGATGGCGGCCATGCGGACCGAGACGCCCGCATTGACCTGGTTCGTGATGAGCGAGTTGGGCGCGTCGGCGACCTCGGAGGTCAGCTCGACGCCCCGGTTCACGGGACCGGGGTGCATGACCTTGGCGCCGGGCCTCATGAGGCGCGCGCGGCGGGCGTCCATGCCGAACAGCATGGCGTAGTCGCGCTGGGAGGGGATCGCCGCCCCCTCCATGCGCTCGAGCTGGACGCGCAGCAGGTAGACGACGTCGAGCTCGGGCAGCACCGCGTCGAGGTCGCTCGTCGCGTCCGCGCCGAGCGCCTCGGGGCGCGCCGGGAGGAACGACTGGGGCCCCACCAGGGTGACGCGCGCGCCCATCTTGACGAGCGCCGGCGCCAGCGACCCGACGACGCGGGAATGCAGGCAGTCGCCGACGATGCCCACGCGCAGCCCGTCGATGCGCCCGAGGTGGCGGCGCATCGTGTAGAGGTCGAGGAGCGCCTGGGTGGGGTGGGCGTGCTTGCCGTCGCCCGCGTTGATGACGCGCGCGCCCGCCGTCGTCCGCGCGATGATCTCGGAGGACCCCGCGAACTTGGCGCGGCAGATGTACATGTCGACGCCCATGGCGTCGAGCGTCTTGACGGTGTCGACGAGCGACTCGCCCTTCACGACCGAGCTCGACGAGCCGGCGATGGCCAGGGTGTCGGCGCCCAGACGCTTGCAGGCGAGCTCGAAGGAGCTCTTCGTGCGCGTCGAGGGCTCCAGGAACAGGTTCACGACGGTGCGGCCGCGCAGGGTCGGCAGCTTCTTGATCGTGCGGGAGTTGACCTCCTCGAACGTGCGGGCGCAGTCGAGGATCTGCTCGATGTCGCCGCAGGTGAGGTCGACGGTGTTCAGCAAGTTTCGAACGCTCAGCATGCCCTAGGCCTCCTTGCCGCTCGCGGCGCGCCGGGACTTCTCGCGGTCCCACGCGTCAACGTCCCAGATCTCGACCGAGGTCCGCCCGTCGTGGTCGGCGAGGAGGACCTTCACCGTCTCGCTGCGCGCGGAGGGCACGTTCTTGCCCACGTAGTCGGCGCGGATGGGGAGCTCGCGGTGGCCGCGGTCGACGACGACCGCCAGGCGCACGGCGGCGGGGCGGCCGAAGTCCATGAGCGCGTCGAGCGCCGCGCGGATCGTGCGGCCCGTGAACAGGACGTCGTCCACGAGAACGATCGTCTTGCCCTCGAGGGAGAACGGGAGCGACGTGCCGTGGAGCACCGGCGCCAGCCTGGTCCCGAAGTCGTCGCGGTACAGGCTGATGTCGAGTGACCCGACGGGGACCCTCACCCCCTCGATCTCCTCGATGCGGCGCGCCAGCACCTCGGCGAGGTCCTTGCCGCGCGTCACGATGCCCACCAGGGCGAGCCCGTCGGCCCCGCCGTTGGCCTCGAGCATCTCGTGGGCGATGCGCGTCAGCGCTCGCTCGACGGCGCCTGCGTCCATGACGACGGCCTTGGGGGCGCCCCGAAGGTCCTCCTGCTGGGTCATGAAGCCCTCCTCTCGCATGGTTGCGGCCGCGGAGACGCCCGCCCGAAGGCGGGTCTGCCAAAAAAGAAGCGCCCAACGCCTGTGGCATCGGACGCTCCCGTAAGGCTATCGCTGCATGGTGGGTGGCGGGGCTCTCCCCCGCACCCGACGCCTTGCCGGTCTCTCGGTACCGCGCTTAAAGGTCGTGGGACATTATATGCCCGCCGAGGCGGTCTTGGTAGGGTCGTTCGCGGCAATGTGGAGCCTGCGCGCAAAGTACACGCCGACCCGCGAGCAGGCGAAGGCGGGGCCGTTCGTCCGCAGGCTGTACCAGAACTCCTCGGCGAGGCTCGCAAGGTGGGGCAGCGGGCTCCACCGCGCGCCCTCGATGCCCTGCACGCGGCAAAAGAGGCGCTTGCGGTCGCCGCCGAGGTAGCGGCTCGCGAGTACCAGGTCGGGGTCCATGCGGGAGAACATGCGGCGCATCTGCCCCTCCGCCGGGCTTCCGGCGATGTTCGCCTCCTCGATGATGCCCGACAGGTAGGTGAACCCGCGCACGTAGTGGGCGGACAGGATGCCCGGGTCGTCGACGCCCAGCCGCTCGATGATGTCGGTCATCTGGTCCCACCGCTCGAAGGCCAGGCCGGTCGTCTTGAGCATCGACGAGGAGCCGGGCAGGTCCTCCCGGTAGCAGTAGAACTCCTTGTTGAGGAAGGCGATGCTGTCGGCCTGGCAGTAGGTCTCCACGAGGAAGGGGTTGTCGACCCACCCGGCCCCGGGCACCTCCATCATGCGGATCTTCTTCTCCTCCAGAAACGACCGCAGGTAGAGCGCAGACCAGATCGACGGGTGGTGCTGGATCAGGCGGGGCTCGTCGTGCAGGGTGAAGGGCTGCCGGCCGGGATGGATGCGGTCGAAGTACGCGCAGTGGTACAGGCGCTCCCGGGGCGTCCCCGGCAGGGTCACCCGCGTGTAGGGCGTCTTCACGATCTGCGGCAGCCCCTCGAAGGAGCGCGCGAAGTCGAGCGCCTCGTCGTAGAAGTGGGGCCGGACGTAGTCGTCGGGCTCGACGATCGCGACGTAGGTCCCGTGGGCGTTGAGCAGCCCCACGTTCACCCCCATGCCGTAGCCGCCGTTGGGCTTGTCGACGACGTGGACGCGCCCGTCTTGGGACTCGAAGCGCCTCATGACGGCGAGGCTGCCGTCCTTCGACCCGTCGTTCACCACGATGACCTCGAGCTTGGCCCGGTCGTTCTCGAGCACCGTCGAGAGGCACTGGTCGAGGTAGGGCTCGACGTTGTAGCACGGCACGATCACGGTGACGTCGGGAGCCTCCGTCGGCTCGGGCACGACGCCGGCCCAGTCCGCCGCGGTGCGCGCGTCGCTCATGGGAACCCCTTTCTACTGTCCGAGCTGCCGGTAGGCAGCGCACACCTCGAGCGCGTCGCCGAGCATGCGCATGTGGCCCTTCTCGATCCAGACGGCCCGGTTGCACATGCGCTCGACCTGCTCGGTCGAGTGGCTCACGAGCAGCACCGTCACCCCGTCGTCCTCGATGAGGCGTCTGATGCGCTCCTCGCACTTCTGCTGGAACAGGAAGTCGCCGACCGAGAGCGTCTCGTCGACGATGAGCAGGTCGGGCTCGGTGGCCGTGGCGATCGAGAAGGCGATGCGCGCCACCATGCCCGACGAGTAGTTCTTGAGCGGCATGTCGAGGAAGTCGCGCAGCTCCGCGAAGTCGACGATCTCGTCGAAGTGCGCGTCGATGAAGCTGTGCGAGTAGCCCAGCAGCGCCCCGTTGAGGTAGATGTTCTCGCGCGCGGTCAGCTCCATGTCGAAGCCCGCGCCGAGCTCGATGAGCGGGGCTATCGTCCCGCGGACGGAGCAGCTCCCCTCGGTAGGCTCCAGGACGCCCGCGATGATCTTGAGCATCGTCGACTTGCCCGAGCCGTTCGTGCCGACCAGGCCGAACACGTCGCCGCGGCGCACCTCGAACGAGATGCCGTCGAGCGCGCGGAACTCCTTGAACATGAGTTCGCGGCGCGCGAGCTTGATGAAGTACTCTTTCAGGTTCGTCAGACGCTCGCTGGCGACGTTGAAGACCATGCTGACGTCGCGCACGTCGACGATCACGTCGCGCTCCGGCGCGCGAACGGGGGCTTCGGTCATGAGCATACCTCCCGGCAGGGCCGCCGCGGCGTCGAGCCGCCCGCGGCCGGTCTATAACGCTCCGTCAGATGTACAGGATGAACTTGCTCTGCGTCTTGCGGAAGACGAGCACGCCGAGCGCCAGCATGGCGAGGGCGAACCCCAGGCAGACCAGGTTCTCCTGCAGCCCGGGCACGGTCCCGTACAGGAATATGTCGCGGAAATAGACGATGTAGTGGTACATCGGGTTGAACTGCTCGACCGCCTGCAGGGCGCCCAGCAGCTGGGGGTTGGGCATCGAGGCGGCGAGCTGGGCGAGGTCCTGGGGCCAGAAGACGGGCGTCAGGTAGTTCCACGCCGTCGTGACGACCCCCCACAGGTGCATGACGTCGCGGAAGAACACCGACAGGGCCGACAGCGCCAGGCCGATCCCCACGCTGAACACGACGACGTAGACGAGCAGGACGGGCAGCATCAGCATGCTGGCGCCCGGGAAGGCGAGCCTGCTCCCGGCGGGGGCGAACAGGACAAAGAACGCCATGACGCCCAGGACCGCGACGAGGGAGAGCAGAAAGTTCACGAGCGAGAACAGGACACGCTCGAGCGGGAAGACCCACTTCTTGATGCGGACCTTCTTCAGGAGCGACGAGGCGTCGATGATCGAGCTCATGGCGCCGCCGGTGGCGTCGGTCATCAGCGTGAAGAGCACCGTGCCCAGGATGAGGTAGAGCGGGTAGTGCTCGATGGGGAACCGGAACATGTTCGAGAAGACGAGCGTCAGGACCGCCATCATGAGCAGCGGGTTGAGCACGCTCCACAGCACGCCGAGCACGCTGCGGCGGTACTTGAGCTTGAAGTCCTTGGTGACGAGCTGGCGCAGGATAAACAGGGTGCTCTTCATCACCTGCCGCTTCGCCTGGCGCGTCGCGTCGGTGCGCGCGAGGCCCTCGGCGCTGTTGTTGGATGTAGCCACGTGCCGCCCTTCGTTGGGCCGCGCGCCCCCGTTCGGACCGCGCGGCGTGATCGAGACCTCCAGGACATGCGATGGTAGCACACGCGCGCCGGCCGCCGCCCGGGCGGCGCGGCCGTGTGGCGGGTTCGTGTAGCCGGCGGCCGCCTACCTCGGGCGCCGCCACCCCCGCGCCCACCTGCGACG
>DBEYOB010000032.1:0-9825 GCA_048173955.1 Coriobacteriales bacterium | reverse complement strand
CGCGGCGGCTGGGTCGCGGGGGAGGCCGACGCGCGGGCGCTTGCGGCACCCTGCGCGCCGGGAGCCCGCGACTTCGGCTATGACGTGCGCGTCGCGAGCCGGCCCTCCCGCACCCTTTCCGACGGCGACGTCGTCGTGGCGGGGTCCCTTCGCCTCCGCGTGCTGGCGTGTCCCGGGCACACCCCGGGCGGCGTCTCTTACATCGAGGACGACCGCGGGCTCGCCTTCACCGGCGACACCCTGTTCGCGGGCTCCGCGGGGAGAACCGACCTCGACGGGGGCGACCCGCGCGCCCTCGCGCGGTCGCTGGCGCGCCTGGCCGAGCTGCCGGCGGACACGCTCGTCCTGCCGGGGCACGGCCCCGCGAGCACAATCCGGCTCGAGCGGGCCCGCAACCCCTACCTGCCGTCCGGAGGAGGCCGTGTTTCCGCCGGTTGAACAATGCGCCCCCAACGGCCGGACGGACGCCGCCGCCGTGCTACGCTAGCCGAACAGGTGCCGCGGCGCCGCATGGCGTCCCGCGGCAGGGAAAGGCGCGACGCAAGGGGGCACCGATGCAGAAGCTCGACCCGTACGTAGACCTCAGGGAACTCATCGACCGCCGCGACGGGATGAACCAGGAGCTCGCCCGCAATGGCGTGCGTTTCGGCATCTACAAGCAGGGCGAGTTCATCGAGCAGCTGTTCCCCTACGACCCCATCCCGCGCATCATCGGCTCGCAGGAGTTCGCCGACCTGGAGCGGGGCCTCATCCAGCGCGTCGACGCGCTCAACGCGTTTCTGCGCGACATCTACTCCGACAAGGAGATCGTCCGCGACGGCGTGATCCCCGAGGACTTCATCTACTCTTCGAGCGGCTACCTTCCGCAGGTCAACGGCGTCACCCCGCCAGGCGGCGTCTACGCCCACATCGCCGGCGAGGACCTCGTGCAGGCCGAGGACGGAACCTGGTACATCCTCGAGGACAACCTGCGCATCCCGTCGGGCGCGAGCTACCCGCTCATCGTGCGCGACATCGAGCGCCACGTCACCCCCGAGATCTTCCGCAACCACGCCGTCCTCGACAACCGGGCCTACCCCGAGCTGCTGCGCGAGAGCATGGACTTCGTGAGCTGCGAGGGAATACCCGTCGTCTTGACCCCGGGGCGCTACAACGCGGCGTTCTTCGAGCACAGCTACCTCGCCGAGAAGACGGGTGCGAGCCTGGCGTTCCCCGACGACCTCGTCGTCGAGAACGAGCGGCTGTACTTCATCGACTACCTGGGCGACAAGCACCAGGTCGGCGTTGTGTACCGCCGCATCTCGGACGAGTTCCTCGACCCGTTCTACTTCAACCCCGACTCGCTCATCGGCGTGCCCAACCTCATCAGCGCCTACCGTGCGGGCAACGTCGCCATCGTCAACGCGCCGGGCAACGGCGTGGCCGACGACAAGGGCATCTACTACTTCGTCCCCGCCATGATTCACTACTACCTCAACGAGCAGCCGCTCATCGACAACGCCCCGACCTACCTGCCCATCTATCCCGACGACATGGCGTATGTGATGGACAGGCTCGACGCGCTCGTCGTCAAGGACGTCGCCGAGGCGGGCGGCTACGGCGTGGTGTTCGGCAGCAAGCTCGACCCCGCCGAGCTCGGCCGGCTGCGCGCGGCGATCCAGGCCGAACCGCGCCGCTTCATCGCGCAGGAGGTCGTGAACTTCCGCTCCCTGCCCGCCGTCGACGAGGACGGCCAGCCCTGCCGCCGCATGGCGGATCTGAGGGCGTTCGTGCTGTCGGGCAAACAGACCAAGGTGTGGCGCAGCGGCCTCACGCGTTTCTCCCGCGTCGAGGGGTCGATGGTCGTCAACTCCTCGCAGGGCGGCGGTTTCAAGGATACCTGGGCGCTCGCGCGCTGACGGGTTTTCCGCACGTCCCGCGTCCTTGTTGCGCGGCCGCCGCCCTCCGCACGGCCGCCGACGTTCCGTTTCCGAAAGGCAGGCCCCATGGGAATCATCACGCTGAACAAGGTCGACGAGCTCTGGTGGCTCGGCCGCTACACCGAGCGCGTCTTCACCACGCTCAAGACCTTCATCCCGTATTACGACGCGTGCCTCGACCACGAGCCCGAGCGCTTCCGCGTGTTCAGCGACGCGCTCGACCTCAACGCCGACATGAGCGACTTCGCCTCGTTTCTGCACGACTTCCTCTACAACCGCCAGAACCCCAACTCCGTCTGCGCCAGCATGAACGCCGCGTTCGACAACGCGGTCATGCTGCGCCCCGAGATCGGCACCAACACGCTCGCCTACACCGAGCTCGCCCTCAACAACCTGCGCTCCTCGAAGCTCGCCGAGGAGGGGCGGCTCACCAAGCAGCGCGCGGCGACCGACAACCTGCTCACCTTCTGGGGAGCGCTCGAGGACGGCAGGTCGTCCTCCGAGGTCAAGGCGTTCGTCATGGCGGGGAAGTACATCGAGCGCATCGACCTCTACTCGCGCTTCGCGCGCCCCGAACCCGACTTCTTCGCCCCCGTCGTGAGGCTCGACTTCAACCTGAGCCATCTTCCCGAACGCGCGCGCGGGCTTCTGTCGGGCCCGATCGGCTCGGTCGCCGACGCGCTTGCGGGACGCGGCTACGGGGAGGGACTTGTCGGTCGTGTGCGCGCGGTTGCGCCGTCGCCCGTTCTCGACGATGATGGCAACGTCCTTTCGGCGGGCGACGCCGTCGAGGCGTAGCGGCGCCGTCCCGCGCGCCCGCACCGCAGCGCGCCCCTGAAGCCGCAGGGCGCATCCGGCGTCTTCCCGCCGCTGCGCGCCCCCGTCCGTTCGGAGCCGTCCGTGAAGAAGCTTCTCGTCGACTACACCACGACGCTCGAGTTCTCCGGTCCCGTGGTCGACCACCACTTCCTGCTGCGCTGCCTTCCGCAGGAGAACAGCCAGCAGCAGATACACAGCCTCTCGTTCTCCATCGAGCCCAACGCCTGGCACGCCCGCGAGGTCGACAGCTTCGGCAACCAGGTCGTCGTCGGGCACCTGATGGAGCCGCATTCGTCGTTCTCGTGGTCGGTGCGCGCCATCGCCTTCGTCGACCACGAGCACCGCAAGCAGATGCCCTACAAGCCCCTCTACCGCTACCCCTCTGCGCTCACGGTCCCCGGTCCCTCCGTTGAGGGCCTGGTCGAAGAGGTCCGCTCCTCGGTCCGCTCGAACCGGGCGATCCAGTCCCCGATCGAGGTCGCGACGCACGCCATGGGGATGCTTTACGAGCGCTTCGCCTACGTTCCCGGCGTGACGACGGTCCGCACGACGGCGGAGGAGGCCCTCTCGGGCGGCAGGGGCGTGTGCCAGGACTTCGCCCACATCCTCATCGCCGTCTGCCGCAGGCTCGGGATCATGGCGCGCTACGTGGCCGGGATGCTCATCGGCGAGGGCGCGACCCACGCCTGGGTCGAGGTGTACCAGGCAGGCCGGTGGTGGGAGCTCGACCCCACCCACAACCGCCCCGTCGACAGCGACTACGTCCGCATCGCCCACGGGCGCGACTACAGCGACTGCATGCTCGACATCGGCGTGTTCCGCGGCGACGTGACGCAGCGCCAGACGGTCGTCGCGCGGCTGACCGAGCAGTGATGTGCTGCCCCGGCGCCCGCGGGCAGCTCGTTCGGCGTTGCATGGAGCCCGTTCGGCCGCCGGCGAACGTTTTTTCAAGCTTGACGGGCCGATTGCTTGGACGTCGGCCGCGCCGCGTTGTAACCTATAGGCGGTGTGCCGCGCACGAGCGCCGGCACGCGCGAGAAAAACGGTCCTTCGGAGGAGGAAGCGATGCCCAAGATTTCGCGTGAGGACGTGCGCGTCCCGCTCGACGTCATGCCTGAGTTTAAAGACACCTACCGCGACAACTACATGGCCGCCACGCGCGGGACGGGCCGCCTGATGCTGTTCGCATGCGACCAGAAGTTCGAGCACCTCAACAAGGACTTCTACGGCGAGGGCATCGACCCCTCCGACGCCGACCCCGAGCACCTGTTCCAGATCGGCGCCCAGGGCACGATCGGCGTCCTTGCCGCCCAGCGCGGTCTCGTGGCGCGCTATGGCGAGGACTATCCGGACATCAACTACCTCGTCAAGATGAACTCCAAGACGAACATCGTCAAGACGGCGCAGAGCGACCCCTACTCGCCAATGCTGTCCGACCTCGAGTGCGTGCTCGACATGCGCGACGCGGGCGTGAACGTCGTCGGCATCGGCTACACCATCTACCTCGGCAGCGAGTTCGAGGCGCAGATGGTCGAGGAGGCCGGCCAGCTCATCGCCGACGCGCACGCCAACGGCCTCATCGTCGTGCTGTGGATCTACCCGCGCGGCAAGGCCGTCACCGCCGAGAAGGACGCCGACCTCATCGCCGGTGCCGCCGGCTGCGCACTGTGCCTGGGTGCCGACTTCGTGAAGGTCAACCCGCCCAAGCCCGCCGAGGGCTGCGACAAGACCTCCGCCGAGCTGCTCAAGCAGGCCTCGCTCGCCGCCGGCCGCTGCGGTCTGGTGTGCGCGGGCGGCTCCACGGTCGACGCGGAGACGTTCCTCACGCAGCTGTGGGAGCAGATCCACGTGGGCGGTGCCGACGGCAACGCCACCGGCCGCAACATCCACCAGCGCTCGCTCGACGAGGCGGTCCGCCTGACCAAGGCGATCAGCGCGATCACGCTGTCCGACTACGACGTCCAGGAGGCCATGGACGTCTTCAAGGGGATCGACGACTTCACGCTCGCCGACATCCGCTAAACCCCGGTACGATTAAACCCCGGCGCATGCCGAGGGGGCCGTTCTGCCGAATCGAGGCCGGCCGCAGTCTTTCTCGACTGCGGCCGGCCTTTTGCTGTCGGGCGCCCTTCACCGAGCAGTTTTGTAAATACTGCATTAAGACATATTTCTATCCAAATTTTCGTATATAGTGGGCTAACTACTGGTTTCGAGTGAATCGAGAATGCCATGGCTGCTCGTTTTCAGAACAATGCGCCGGCGTCGGCGCTGTCCCGCAGGGCGTTCGTCTGCCTGTCGGCGGCGGGAGCCGCCTCGGTTTTGGGCGCGCTCTCCGGCTGCGGGGGCGAGGGCGAGACGGACGCGGCCTCCGACGCCGCCGATGGGGAGTCTGCCTCCGGCGGCGCGGCCGAAACCGATGCGGACAACCCGCTGGGCCTCGTCACCCCAGGTTCGCTCACCGTTGGGTCGGACTGCGACTACCCGCCCTTCATCTCGATGGACGGCGAGCAGCCCCAGGGCTACGAATACGACCTTATGACCGAGATCTGCGACCGCATGGGGCTCGAGCTCGTCTACCTTGCGCCCCAGAAGTTCGACACCCTGGTCCCTTCCGTCTACGCGGGCGGCAAGATGGATGTCGCCGTCTCCTCGGTCACCATCACCGAAGATCGGCTCGACGACGTCGACTTCACCGAGCCGTACTGCGACTCGAACCAGTCGATCACCGTGCTGAAGGATTCCGGCTACACGAGCCGTGACGACCTGGCCGGTAAGACCGTCGCGGTGCACTCGGGGACCACGGGCCAGGACTGGGCGACCGAGAACCTTCCCGACTCGACGATCGTGCCCTACGACGACCAGAGCTCGGCGTTCGCCGCGCTCGCCGCGGGAAAGGCGGACGCGTTCTGCGAGGATCTGCCCATCGCGCAGTACATGGTGGCCAACGCCTATCCGGACTGCGAGATCATCGAGGAGATCCCCACCGGCGAGCAGTACGCGATCGCGGTCTCCAAGGAGAACCCCGCGCTGCTCGAGGCGCTGAACGAGCAGCTTGCGGCACTCGACGAGGAGGGCTTCCTCGACGAGCTGTACGCCCGCTACTTCGAAGAGTCGGCGGAATAGCATGGGCGTCCTGCTTGGACATGCCCCGGGACGCGCGTCCCGGGGCGTCCCCTCGACGCAGGGCATGCGGGCGGCGCTGCTGCTGGTCGTCGCATGCGTCGCGGCGCTGCTGCTCGGGTGCGCGACGCCCGCATGGGGCCTCTCGACCGACCGGACCACGGCGCGCGGGACCAACTCGAGCGGCGACGAGGTGCTCGCCGGGGTGGCGACGCGCTTCACGTGGGAGGGTACGGTGGGGGAGGACGAGGAGCTGTCCTCGATCTCGTTCTCGTTCCCCGAGGGGACCCAGGCGACCGAGGACACCTCGGTCGAGGTGACCGTCCTCGACGGGCTCGACCGGCTCGACGTCGCCTACGACGGCAGCGTCGACTCCGCAGGCGCCCGGGTGGCGTTCGAGGAGCCGGTCGCGTCGGGGCTCCTCGTCCGCGTCGAGATTCAAAAGCTCGTCCCGCCCGACCGCGCCATGGCGTTCTCGATGGGCGTGTCGTACGTCGCGGCGGACGGCGCCGAGGTCGAGCTGGGGCAGACGCCGTCGATTCAGATCGTCGAGCAGGGCGTCGTCGAGGGCATCGTGGGCTGGCTCGACGATCAGGCCTGGGTCGAGGCGTGGAACTCGAACAAGTTTTTGAACCTGTTCTTCAACCCCCAGGTCGCCGTCCAGGCGGCGCCCGACCTCTTCGTCGGCTGGCTGCGCGCCCTGGGCCTGGTGCTCATCGGCTTCCCGCTCGCCATCCCGCTGGGCTTCGCCCTCGCCTTCATGCGCATGAGCGGCATCGCCGTGGTGCGCGGCCTCGCCGGGCTCTACGTCAACGTGGTGCGCGGCACGCCGCTGTTCCTGCAGATCTACATCTACTTCTTCGGCCTCCCGCTGCTCGGGATCAACATCGACAGCTTCGTGCTCGGGTTCTGCGCGCTTGCGCTCAACTCGGGGGCGTATCTGTGCGAGATATTCCGCGCAGGCATACAGTCGATTCCCAAGGGCCAGTTCGAGGCTGCGCGTTCGCTGGGTATGACGGCCCCGCAGACCATGTTCTCGGTCATCATCCCGCAGTCGGTGCGGCGCGTGATCCCCACGGCGACCAGCGAGTTCATCCTCCTGTACAAGGACACCTCGCTTCTGGCGTCCGTCGGCGTGATGGAGCTCATGATGTTCTCGAAGTCGCTCACCTCGACCACGGGCAACATAACGCCCTACATCGTCGCCGCCTGCTACTATCTGATCGTGACGCTTCCGCTCACCAAGCTCATCGGCTCGTTCGAGAAGAGGCTTGCGGCGCGCGACGGCGTTCGTCCCGACGGACCCGACGCCTCCGGCGAGCCCGGGCAGCCGATTGGGCTCGCCGTCGCCGCGGCGCAGACCGGCGACGTCACGCCGGTCGTCATCCAGAACGCGACCGACGAGAGCGTCGCGCGCAGCGTTGCGGCCTCGGCGCCGCGAAGGGAGGCGAGGTAGATGCCGGCAGGCGAGACGAACGGCGGCAGGCCCGTCATCCGCATCGAGGGGCTGCGCAAGAGCTATGGGACGACCGAGGTGCTCAAGGGGATCGACCTCGACGTCGCGCGCGGCGAGGTCGTGGTCGTGCTCGGCCCGTCCGGTTCGGGCAAGTCGACTATGCTGCGGTGCGTGAACCGCCTCGAGACCCCCACGGCGGGGCGCATCTGGTTCGAGGACACCGAGATCACCTCGCCCAAGACGAACATCAACAAGGTGCGCGAGCATGTCGGCATGGTGTTCCAGTCGTTCAACCTCTTCCCGCACCTCACGGCGAAGAAGAACGTCATGCTCGCCCAGCGCAAGGTGCTCAAGCGCTCCAGGGAGGAAGCCGAGGAGGTCGCCCTGAGGCAGCTCGCGCGCGTCGGCCTCGCCGAGCGGGCGGACTATCTCCCCGCGCAGCTGTCGGGCGGCCAGCAGCAGCGCGTCGCCATCGCGCGCGCCCTGGCGATGGACCCTCACGTCATGCTGTTCGACGAGGCGACGAGCGCGCTCGACCCCGAGCTCGTCCGCGGCGTCCTCGACGTCATGCGCGAGTTGGCGCAGGGCGGGATGACCATGATGGTCGTGACGCACGAGATGGGCTTCGCGCGCGACGTGGCCGACCGCGTCGTGTTCATGGACGGCGGCCGCATCGTCGAGCAGGGGGCGCCCTCCGAGGTGTTCGACCACCCCAAGTCTGAGCGCACCAGAAGCTTCCTGGGAGACATCGGCTGACGGTGCGCCCCTCAACCGCCGCGACCCGTCGCCGAATTCCGCACGCCCCCGCATGCACCGCGCGTGCGGGGGCGCTACTATTATGAGCCGGGTCTTCTCGCCCCGGGCGCAGCGCCGCGTCGCGCCCGACACGTTTGCGGCGCGGCGTGCCCGCGCTGGGAGAAGGGAGCTCTGGCAGCATGGCTTTCAGTTGGAAGCTTCACGGCGACGGCAAGCATCTGAAGCCGGGGGAGGTCGTCGAGCCCGAGGAACGCCTCACCTGGGGGCGCACCGCCGGCATCGGCGCACAGCACGTCATCGCCATGTTCGGCGCGACGTTCCTCGTGCCCATCCTCACCGGGTTCGACCCCGCCACCACGCTTTTCTTCACCGCGCTCTCGACGGCAATCTTCCTGCTGGTCAACAACAACTGTCTGCCGAGCTACCTGGGTTCGTCGTTCGGCTTCATCGCCCCGGTGCTCGCCGCCACCGCGGCGGGCGGCGACATGGGGGTGGCGAGCTTCGGCATCCTGTGCGCGGGCGTCTGCCTGGCCCTCGTCGGCATCGTGGTGCACTTCGCCGGCGCCAAGTGGATCGACCTCGTCATGCCGCCCGTGGTGACCGGAACCATCGTCGCCATCATCGGCTTCAACCTGGCGCCGAGCGCGTGGAGCAACTTCGCCGGCGCGCCGGTGACGGCGCTGGTGACCGTGGTCGCGATCATTCTGGTCGGCGTGCTGTTCAAAGGCCTCGTCGGCCGCCTCAACATCCTTATCGGCGTGCTGATCGGCTACGCCTTCGCCTGCTTCCGGGGCGAGGTCGACTTCACGGCGATCGGTGAGGCGGCGTGGTTCGGCCTCCCGGACTTCCACACGCCCGTCGTGAACTGGTCGGTGCTCGGCATGTTCATTCCGGTCATCCTCGTGCTGATCGCCGAGAACATCGGCCACGTGAAGTCGGTTGCCACGATGACGGGGCGCAACTACGACGGCCACATCGGCCGGGCCCTGTTCTCCGACGGCCTGGGCACCACGCTTGCGGGTCTCGGCGGCGGCTGCGCCACGACGACCTATGCCGAGAACATCGGCGTCATGGCCGCCACGCGCGTCTACTCGACGGCGGCATACTGGTTCGCCGCGCTGTTCGCCCTGCTGCTGTCGCTGTGCCCCAAGTTCGGCGCCGCCATCAACTCCATCCCGGTGGGCGTGCTCGGCGGGGCGACGACGCTGCTCTACGGTATGATCGGCATGCTCGGCATCCGCATCTGGATCGAGAACCGCGTCGACTTCTCGAACAACGTGAACCTCGTGACGGCGGCCATTCCCATGATCGTCGGCATCGCTGACTACACGTTCTCGGCGGGCGACGTGACGTTCAACGGCATCGCCATCGGGTCGATCGCCTGCCTGGTCCTCTACCACGGCCTGAAGGCGGTCGGGACGCGGCTGAAGACCGTGGCCGACCCCGACCTGCCGGTGTGCCTCCCCGCGGAGCGGGGGGCGGCCGCGGAGGGCGTCGGGCACGGCTCCCCGGATGCGCGCGACGGCGGGAACGACGTGCTGCAGGGAGGCGCCGCGCGGTAGGGTCCGCCGGAGCGCATGTCTCGCGGCCGGGAGGCTGCCGGCGGCGTTTCGCGGACGAATTGTGGAGAAGTCTGCAAATCGTCCTGCCTCCCCAGTTTCCGCTTGCATCGCCGCCGCCTTATGGTATCTTATCCCTCGCGCCGTGAACCGGGGATATAGCTCAGTTGGGAGAGCGCTTGACTGGCAGTCAAGA
>DBEYOB010000031.1:0-19875 GCA_048173955.1 Coriobacteriales bacterium | reverse complement strand
GGGCTGCTGGTGCCGCGCGGGCTGCCGCCCGGCGGGCGACGCGCGGGGCCGGCGGGGATGATGGACAAGTGTCCAAAGTTACGCGAAAGCCTGGCACGGTTTTCCCGAAAATTCCGTGCCAGGCTTTCGCGTAAGTTTTCGAGGCATGTACGCGCGCCGTTTTTGACCACCTGCCTCAGGTTTCGCCCTGCGCGGTCCCGCGTCCCGCCGGTTGCCGGCGCCCCCTAACCCTCCTCGTCCCAGCGTTCGGGCAGCAGCGCGGCGAGGCGCACCTCGCGCAGGGCTGGCTCCGACGGGCCGTCCTTCGCGAATCCATCCCTGACAGCACCGTCCCCCATGACCTCGTCCCCGCAACCCCTGCCGGCAGCGGGGACTGCCGCGGCGGGCAGGACCACGAGCGTCTCGGCGTTCGCGTCGTCGAGCTGGACGAGGAACTCGCGGCAGCGTCCGCACGGCGGGATGGCCCCGTCGTCCGCGTGGACGGCCACGATGCGCCGGATGGCGGTCGTCCCCTCCTTGAGCATCTGCGCCGCCGCGGCTTGCTCCGCGCAGAATCCGAGGCCGCAGGGCAGATCGATGCAGATGCCGGTGAAGACGTCCCCGTTCTCGGTCTCGAGTGCGCAGGCGACCTGGCCGGCCTCCCCGTGCTGGCCGAGCTCCATGGGCCGCAGCGCGGCGCGGGCGATGTCGTAGAGCGTGCGTGCGTCGATCGGCATGGCAGGCCTCCAAGGTCGGTCGGGGCGGCGCCGTGCGTCGGAGTCGCGCCGCACCCGGGGTTCCATTGTAGGGGAAACGGGTATCGTACGGTGTGACGGGAGATGACCGACAGGGGAGGTGCGGGGAATGGCTGGACCTACGGCGGAGCCGACGCTCCATCGGCTTGCGCGGCTCGTGCGCGCCAACGTGCGCGTGCTCATCGTCGCCGTCGCCACCGTGGTGGTGCTGTGGATGGTGGGCGAGCTGGGCGCCGGCGAAATCATGAAGATCGACTCGCTCGCCTACTCCCTCTTCGTCGAAGGGCTGCGCTCCGACGCGCTCACGCCCGTCGTCGAGGCCGTCACCAGCCTGGCCTCGCCGGTCATTCTGCTTGCCATGTTCGTGGTCGCTGCGGCGCTTGCCCCGGGACGGCGCCCCGGCGTCGCCATGGCGCTCAACTTGGCGGGCGCGGTCGCCCTCAACCAGTTGCTCAAGTTCGTCATCCAGCGTCCGCGACCGGAGGGCTTCCGCCTGATCGACGAGAGTGGCTACAGCTTCCCATCGGGCCATTCGATGGTGGCGATGGCGTTCTACGGGTTTCTCATCTATCTGGTGTGGCACTACGAGCGCGACCGCATCGAGCGGTGGCTGTGGTGCGTCTTCCTGTCGCTCATCGTGGTGGGTATCGGTGCAAGCCGCATCTACCTGGGCGTGCACTACGCGTCCGACGTTGTGGCCGGCTTTTTGATCTCGCTGGCGTGGCTCGCGGTGTTCACCAAGGTGGTCTGCCCGCTGCTGCTGCCCGAGCGCGAGGCGGGGGAGGGCGAGGGGGCCGGTGGTGCCGGATAAGGCTGACGGCTGGGCGGGCACGGCAGCGCCGGATAGGCCGGCGGTTAAACATGCCGACGGTCAGGCTGATCCGGCGGCGCCGAGGCGGATGCCGGCGGGTTTTCGCACCGTGCCTCCCGTTGGCTCCGTTGCCTGAAAAAGCTGCCGTTGCGAACGGTCGGGGTGCCCGTTTGCCCCGCGCATCCTCTCATCCGGACCCGAATCGATAGATCAATCTTTCGACTTATCTTCCGATTTGCCACGCGTAATTGCCGTCAACGATGCGGCGCAACCGACGGCGAGGCCGATCGCGGCGGGGATGAGGCCGTACATGAAGACGCCAAGATCGGCCGATGCGATGCTGGTGAAGCCGAGGGCGTTTGAGAGGCTGAACGTCGCTACCGTGTGAAGCACGTAGGGGACGGCAAGCGCAATCAGCGCGACGAGGCGCCACCACCCGAGCTCAGTTATGCGGCCAATCAGGAACGCCGTCACAGCGCCGGCGATCGGCAGGGCAATGTGGAGCGTCAGGATTACGTAGCCCATGATGCCACCGCCACCGAGGGCGCCCGTCGCGAGGGACCCCCAGTACAAGGCAAGGCAGGCGAGCCAGACCACGCCGTAGACAATCGCGGCCCTGACGAGACGCTTCTTCATGGGGTGCCTCCTCGGTCGTGCCGTTACCGTCAGTCTACCCAGGAGAAAAAGCGTTCCGTTTCGTTGTATCCGACCTTATGGCCGGCTCCTTCGTCACCGAGGTCGCATTTCGTTATGGATACGATTCGGTCGAGGGCCTCTCTCGGACGTTTCGCTCCTGGTGCTATGTGGCTCCGGACGGGAAGTTACCTGCAGCGGAAACGTCCCGTTGTCTGAAAAATCTGCCGTTGCGAACGGTTGAGGTGCCCGTTTGTCCCGCGCGCCCTCTTGTCCGGGCCCGAATCAGTAAATTGACTTTCCGATTTGCTACTCGTACTTGCTATCAACGACGCGGAGCATGCCGCCACGATTCCGAAAATCGTTCGCAACTGCTAAATTTTCAGCCATCGCCCGATAGTTCGCGCGCCGACCCCTGCGTCAGCCCACTCCTCGCGCCGGCCTCCGCGCGCCCAATCCCGCCCCGGGGCGCGCCCGCCCTCGATCTTCGGGCGCACCCCGCATTCTGCATCGCCAGCCCTCGGCCCTTACTCCGCCAGCACCTTTCGCCCGTAGGCGTCGGCCTTCTTGGCGGCCTCGACAAACTGCTCGGTCGTGGTGGGGTAGGGGAGGTTCTTCCACTCGTTGGTCTTGGTGGCCTCCTGGGCGATCTGGGGCAGATTGTCCTCGGTCAGGCCGATCTCGGCAAGCGTGACCGGCAGGCCGATCGACCTGTTGAAGCGGGCGATGCGGTCGAGCTCGGCGTCGTTGCCGGTGAAGGCGTGCAGCACGAGCACGCCGAACGACACGACCTGGCCGTGCAGGTAGGTGCCGGGGCGCGCCACGCTCGTCGACGCGTTGTAGAACGCGTGGGCGATCGAGGAGTTGTAGTAGAAGTCGGGCTGGTTGGTGAGGTTGGACACGTAGCCCGTCGAGACGACGATGTCGAGCGCGATCTCTTGCACCGCCTCGCTCACCACGTTGTTCCTACAGTCCGCGATGCCCTGCGCGCCGAACGCGATGAGCGGCTCGGTGCACGCCTTGGCGAGCGCGACGCCCAGCTGCGCGGTGTGGCCGAGTTCGGCGTTGCTGCTCGCGTACTCGACCTCGGGCTGCTTCGAAAGCGCGTCGCCGATGCCCGCCCAGAAGTACTCTTCGGGCGCTTCGGCGATGACCTGCGGGTTGATGAAGATGTGGCGCGGGCACGGCGGGTAGTGGTAGTGCGAGAACGCGCCGCTGTCGTCGTAGACCACGGCGATGGCGGTCGCGGCGGAGCAGTTGGAGCAGATCGTGGGGAACGAGAACACCGGCTTGTGCGCCAGGTCGGCCGCGACCTTGCAGGTGTCGATGGCCTTGCCCCCGCCCACGGCGAAGACGACGTCGGCCTGCTGCACGGCGGGCTCGGCGAGCAGGCGGTCGGCGTTGGCTTGGGTGCATTCGGTGCCGTAGACGAAGCTGCCGAGGATCTGAACCCCGGAACCCTCGAGCGCGGCGCGGATGAGCGGCTCGGCGGCGCCCAGGGCGCGCTTGCCGCCGATGAGGACGACCTTGTCCATGTGCTGGGCCGCGCAGATGGCGGGGATTTCCCGATAGGCATCGGCGCCGACGGTGTAGTCGCTCATTTCGATCGTGGTGGACATGCGGCCTCCTCTTCGATGGATGTGCGTCTTGCAGTATAGCCATCCGTTCCCGAAGGGCGGGCCGCCGGGCCGGGGCGGCTCCGATTAGGGCGGCGTCTCCACATTGGCCGTGGAAAGCGATGCAGCGCGGGGTAGGAGGGACTAATAAATCAATACAAGAAGTAAAATCTTCTCCCCGTGACAAGGATACACCGTCTCCGCTACCTTTTTTGGCGTAGTGTACGAACCAAAGAACGGGCGGGGGCGTCTGCGGCATCCGCCAAGGACTATATAATTTTAATAATGATAATAATCCTGGGCTTTTGACAAACAGTGGCGAAGGGCCGGGGTTCGAATGGCGATAAAGCGCACGCACGATGCTCGGCGATTCGTACACAACGGCCAAAAAGGTAGGCTGACACAGCGTTATCTGGCACTCGACAGATGTAGAGCAAGACAATGCGTTTCAAACGGTCGATTCAGGCGGTGCGAGATTTCGGATCGCCGGCCGTTGCCGCCCATCCGCCCTCGGCCCCGCCGGCCCCGAACGCCGCCGGCCCCCGGCGTCGTCGTCCGCGCGCCCCGCCCGCCTGCGCGTCCCGCCCGCCGCGCGCCTACGCGCTCTCCTGCTCCACCAGGTCGATGAGCTCCTGCTGGGAGTGCAGGCCCATCTTGCGGTAGAGGCTCTTCACGTGGCTCTTGACCGTCTCGTCGCCGATGGAGAGTTCGCTGGCGATGTGGGCACGCGTGTGCCCCTTGGCGAGCAGGAAGAACACCTCGATCTCGCGCGGCGAGAGCCGGAAGCGGCGTGCGAGGCGGGTGGCGGCGTCGTCGAGCGGGCTGTTCTGCGAGGGGGTTTCCGCCGGCTTGACGAAGCCCCAGCCGGTCTCGGGCGTCTTGTTGCCGAAGGCGAACAGGGCCACGAGCAGCATGACGAACACCGCGGTCGCGGAGAGCATGGCCTTGCCCAGGTCGTCCTGGATGGTGCCGGCGGCGAAGGCGGCGGCGATCGAGCCGGCGAGCTGGCCGGCCTGAATCGAGAGCATGCCCCAGGCCACGACCCATCCCGCTGAGACGCCGCCGCGCGACGCGATGATGGCCCAGGTCGACCACAGCACGATGTAGAAATACTGGTAGCCGCACTGGTAGACGGCGGTCCCGATGACCGAGTAGGGCTCGTGGAGCGGCAGGAACAGAAAGCCCGCCGCCATAAGCGGGAGCGCGACCTGGTAGGTGAGCTGGTTGAAGTCCATCTTGCAGACGCTCGTCGTGACGTAGAGCGCAAGCACGCCGACCACGATCGCCACGATGTTGAGGGCATCGCGCAGGCCGATCCACGACGGGGCCATCGGCGTCATGAGTCCCTTCATCGCGCCGAACGACAGGCCGAAGAACAGGGCGATGAGCATCATGCGCAGCGGCGGGCGCGCGTTCACGAGCACGTTTGACGCGCTGCGGGGCACGCGCGGCATGCCTTCCTTGAGGTGCAGGTAGAACATGACGTTCGCCACCGGGAGCAGCACGACGAGCAGCTGGGCGAGCCGGACGGGCAAAAGCGCGATGAGGGCGTAGGCCGCCGCGGCGACGAGCAGGGCGGCGATGCTGAACGCGATCGTCTGCATCGAGCCGATGCTCGCCAGCTGTTCCGCCCACAGGACCACGACCGCCCCGCTGCCGACGCCGGTCAGCACGCCGCCGAGCAGGTAGGCGGCGGGGGCGGCGGGCCCGAGCAGGTCGACGGCGGTCTGGGTCAGAAGGAGCGTTCCGACCGCCGTGAGCCCCGCGGCCGCCCAGGGCAGGCCCCGCACGTCGGCGAGCGGGTTGCGCATACGGGCGAGCAGCAGGAGCAGCGCGATGGTGATGACGTTCGCGGCGAGCGAGACGAGCCAGAGCGGCTCGAGCGCGGGCACGGCGGCGGAGGCGTCCCCCCATGCGAGGGCGTCGGCGGGGGCGGTGTCGTAGAACAGCGAGCTCCAGAACACGCACCAGATCCACGTCCAGTGCGTGGCGAACCCGACCACGTCGGGCGCGCGCCATGAGCCGAGACCGAATCTCCCGACGCGCGCGGCGATTCCGCCCCGCTCTCGGCGCCGCGCCGCGCCGCCCCCTTTGCCCGTCTCCCCCATCGGCGGACCCCTTCCGTCGGCGACGCCGGTGCCCGTCCGCCTTCGCGGCGTCGGGTCCCGCGGCGCCGGACCCAACCGTTTCACTATAGCTTTGCCCCCTCCCATTGTATCCCCCCGCATGGGGGAGGGCACCCCATTCCCCCGGCTTCCCCCGTTTGACGGGGAGCGATGGGCCGTCCCGCCGTGCAGAATCGGAGGCAGCGCCTGCAAGGGGCAGGCGAGCGATTCCGCGGGCGGCCGGGCGCCGCGCCGCGGACCGAAAGCAAGGAGGACAGCATGAGCAAGATCACCCGTCGCGCGTTCCTCGAGGCAAGCGGCACCGCCCTGGTCGCCGGTGCGGCCGTCGCCGGCATGGCGACCACTGCCCTGGCCGACGAGGCCGCCGAGACCGAGGCCGCCGCTGAGGAGGCCGCCCCCACGAGCATGCCCGTGGGCCCCAACGGCCAGGCTGCCGGCCCCGACGCTGCCGGCCTGCACAGCTGGGAGATCGCTCCCGACCCCATCCCCGAGGACCAGATCACGGGTTCCGAGGACTGGGACGTCGTCGTGATCGGCGCTGGCCTCGGCGGCTGCTGCGCCTCCATCGCCGCCCTTGAGGAGGGCGCCAAGGTCGTCACCATCGACAAGACCAACGGCGCCGCTCCCGTCGGCCGCGGCGTGCACATCGCCGGCTTCCACACCAAGATCCAGCAGAAGCTCGTCGACGAGGGCATTCTCGAAGAGCCCGACTACAACAACGTCGTCCGCCGCTGGATCAACTGGGCCCAGGGCCGTGTGAAGGAGCCCCTGCTGTGGGAGTTCGCCCGCAAGAGCGGCGCCTGCTTCGACTGGCTGTACGACCTCGTCACGCCCAAGAACATGGAAGCCCTGCTGTGGGGCGGCTACTACCACGGCCCGGACTACACCGAGTACCCCGTGACCCACATCTTCTACCAGGCCGACAAGTACGAGGAGACCATCAACTTCACGTTCTACGAGGGTGCCGGCGTGGGCGACGTGTACGGCAACGCCGCCCTCATGCCCGTGGTGTACGAGGTCGTGGCCGACAAGGGCGGCGAGATCCGCTGGGAGACCAAGTGCGAGCGCCTGGTCCGCGACGGCGACGGTCCCGTCACCGGCTGCATCGTCTCCAACGCCGACGGCACCTACACGCAGTACAACGCCAAGTCGGTCATCATCGCCGCGGGCGACTACGCCGCCGACCCCGACATGCTCAACTACTACTCGCCCATGACCGCCTACGCCATGGACGCCCGCTGGTACATGCCGCCGGACTGCGACACGGGCGACATGCACAAGGAGGCCATCTGGATCGGCGCCGCCATGCAGAAGTCCGAGCCCCACGCCGCCGTCATGCACCTCGACTTCGGCGCCGCCAGCTACGGCTTCCTGCATGTCAACTGGGAGGGCAAGCGCTTCAAGAACGAGGACGTCAACACCCAGTCCAAGAGCGTCACCAAGGCCCTGCAGACCCACAAGGAGGCCTTCTGCATCTACGACTCGCACGGTCTCGAGCAGGTCAAGCAGCAGATGGACGACGGCCTGGGCGGCGGCCTGCAGTGGGGCCAGCTGACCCAGCCCTACGGCGGGGAGTACAACCTCGAGGCCCAGAAGCTCGTGCTCGAGGGCGAGATCGCCGACGGCAAGACCTACACCGCCGACACCCTCGAGGACCTGGCCGCCCAGATGGGCGTGCCCGCCGAGAACCTCATCGCCGCGGTCGACCGCTACAACGAGCTGTGCGACCTGGGCAAGGACCTCGACTTCGGCAAGCGCCCCGAGGTCATGGGCAAGATCGTCGACCCGCCCTTCTACGCCGGCAAGCTCGAGGCCGACCTGCTCACCATGTGCGGCGGTCTGCGCACCGACACCGAGTGCCGCGTGCTCGACGCCGAGGACCAGCCCATCGAGGGTCTCTACGTCTGCGGCTCCACGGCCGGCGAGTTCTTCGGCGCGGGCGACTATCCCACCTACGTCCCCGGCATCGGCCACGGCCGCTGCGTGACCTTCGGCCGCATCGCCGGCATCAACGCCGCCGGCGGCAACGCCGAGGAGGAGATCCCGAGCCTGGAGATCTAGCCCTCCGGTGAGAGCCTGCCCAGTAGGACGTCCGCTCGATTGACGGGCGGCGACCTGCGGGCAGGGTGGGCAAAAGCGTTGCATGCGGCCGCGCCGCGCACCGAGCTGAAGGGTGCGCGGCGCGGCTTTTGCCGTGCGGATTCCGGTTAGGCGGCGGGCTGGGCGGTGCGGGACGAGGTGGGGCAAGATGGGACACGGGAGGGGCGAGGAGAGGCGGGGCGAGGCAGGGAGGGACGACGGGACGAGGGGCTTGTCCTCGTTGCGGTCAAACAAGCGCCGAGTGTATGATTCCAAAAAAGTGGTGGTCATTTTGCCAACGAGTGTATGCGCAATTCGTGGCTTGTCGGCGACTCTCAGCAAGCGACCTGCGGGTTTGTTGCACCCGAGCGTGCGAAACGACCGTTTGGAGCCCTGCGACGCACGCACTCGTTGGCAAAATGACCAGCGTTTTTTCGAAAACACGCACTCGGCGTAAATTTGACCGTCGCGGGGTGGGAGAAAGTCGGCGGGACGAAGCGAGGAGGGCCGAATGACCGATCGGGAGATTGGCGGGCAGGTCGATGGACGCGGGGCGGGAGCCGGTGGGCACAGGGCGGGAGCCGGGGACCGGCCGCCTGCCCCGCTCGTGCTCCTGTGGGGCCTCGGGGCTGACGCGCCGAAGGGAGCGGCGCTGCACGAGCTGTTCTGCGCCCTCGACATACGCGTGAAGGACGTCGCCTCCGACCAGCTCGGCGAGCAGGTGGGGCTCCTGGCCGAGCTGCCCGGGTTCGCGGCCCCGACCGTTCCTGCTTCTTCGGCAGCCCCGCCTGCCTCGACCGCGGGCCCCGCTCCGGCGGGCGATTCCGTCAACGAGTTCGTCCTGTTCTGCCACATGCCCGACGAGCAGGTCATGGGGCTCGTCCGCCTCATGCGGACGGCGGGGCTGGCGGTCGGGTGCAAGGCGGCGCTCACCGAGCACAACCGCTCGTGGCCCTTCGCCGAGCTCCTCCGCGAGGTTGCGGAGGAGCATGCGGCGATGGCGCGCATGTGCGCCCAAGCCTAGCGCCCGGTTCCAGTCGCTGCACCCTAGTCGCTGCAGCCGAACATCGGCGACCAGGGGTCCATCTCCACCACAGGGGTCGACGGGTCGTCCCAGATGCGCACGACGTCGTCGGGCAGATAGTCCCGATGGATGACGACCTGGCCCACGTAGGCGTCGAACCAGCGGTCGGTGATGACTAGGTAGCCTTCGCGGCACTTGTCCTTGCCCCAGCTGTTCTCGACGCGCCATGCGGTGGGCGTGCCGTCCTCGCGCAGGTTGACCCCCTGGAAGGTCATCGCGTGGTTGAGCGTGACCTCGCGGGTGTCGAAGGCGTCGGCCTTGCTGAGGGAGAGGTCGAGCCCAAAGAGCGCCCGCGCGTCGACGGTCTCGGTGTCGAGCAGGCCGCTCGGGTCGCCGCGGTCGAGGTTCTTGAGCACGTCGCACGAGAACCAGGCCGGGTGTCCCGCCTTGAGCTGGGCGATCAGGCCGTCCTTGAGCACGTCGACGGGCATGTTGAGCATGCGGATGGGCACGCCGGCGACCGTCCCGCGGCGCTGGAGCCGCAGCATCGAGCCGAAGGGGCGCGCCGCGCCGGGGATGTTGCACAGGCTCACGTAGTCGTGCAGGTTTACGTTGCCGAAGGCTTCGAGGAACCCGAGGGGCGTCATGCCGTGCAGGCGCACGTAGTTGGCGGGGGAGGACTTCTTCGCCTTGAGGGCGGCCAGCGCCTCGGGGCTGCCGCCGTCCGCCGCGGCGCCCTCGGCGCCGTCCTCTCCCTTCCCGCTGCCGCCCTCGCCGTCTGCGCCTTTGGGCTCGGGGCGCGCGTCGGCCACGTAGTCGAAGTCGAAGGTCGCCGGCGGCTCGCCGAGCGCGATGGCGAGCATGCGGTATACCTCGCCCAGCATGGTCCGCTTCAGGGCGCGCAGCCCTTCGGTGTCGGTCCCCTCAGAGGCGGCGGCACGCAGCGCGACGGCGTCGCGGCGCAGCTTGCGCGCGAGCAGGTCGTTCATGTCGGAGGTGGCGCGGGAGTTGGCGGTGTCGGGCATGCACTGCTGGGGCATGACGCCATACTTCTCGATGAGGGCAACCGCCATGTCCCACCAGCCGCCGTCGCCGATGGGCTGGCGCATCCACAGCGTCACCGCGCGGCTGTCGAGCGGCTCGTCCGCCAGGCGGATCATCTCCTCGAGGAAGAGGTTCGCCTTCTCGAGCTTGTCCCAGAACTGCAGGTATGCCTCGGACAGCTCGAGGTTCTTCGTTCCCAGGCTCGCCATCATGCGGTCGCGCAGCACGTTGAGCGCCGCGAACAGCCAGCAGCGGCCGCTCTGGCGCTGGTTGGTGACGTCGCCGGTCGGCGTGAGGCTGACCGAGTAAGTGTCGCGGTAGGCGCGGTAGGGCAGCGGGTTGCGCGCCGCCGCCCGCACGCCTGCCGAGGTCGCTGCGTTGCGCGCCACGACGTAGGGGGCGTAGGCGTCGAGACCGTGCGAGAACGCCGCGACGTCGTCGAGGGTGATGTCCTGTTCCATGAGGGTCCTTTCTCTCGAAAGGCCGGCTCGCGCCCGGGCGGCCGGCGCTTGCGGTGGCGGGTTCGCGGGTGGGGCCCTGCGCCGCGGGGCGCTGCGCCGTGGGGTCCTCCCGCACCGGGTGGTCGGTCCACGCCGTGCGGTCCGCCCGCGCTGTGCGGTCGGCTATGCCGCCCCGTCTGCCGGCGGGGTGACGGTGACGGAGGCACCTTCCTGGTCCGAGGGCTGCTGTCCGCCGGCGTCGGCCGAGGGGTCGGCGGACGGGTCGGCCGCGCCGTCGGGTGCCTGGCCGGTGCCGGCGGGGTCGGTTGCGCCTGAGCCTGCATCGGAGCCCTCGCCCGCCACGTCGTCGTAGGTGGGGTCGGCGGGCGCCTCGGTCGAGGGGGTCGTGGTCGTGGTGCCGGACCCCGCCGTCTCGTCGCCTTCCGCGCCCCCGGCTGCGGAGCCTCCGCCCGCCGCCGTGGTCCCGTCGGCGGCCTGGCCGGAGCCTGAGGCGCCGGATTCGCCCGCGGGCTGCGAGGTGTCGGGGGAGCTTTGGTCCCCTTCGGTGCCGGCGTCGCCGCCCGTGTCGGTGCCCGTGCCGCCGAGCGCCCCCTGGACCAGGTCGCCCAGCCCGCTGGAGACGGCGTCGCCCACGGCGTCCGCCGCATCGCTGCCGAGCTGCTCGCCGGCACCCTGGATCGACTCGGTCGCGCGGTCGAACAGCGACGAGGCGACTTCGCCGATACGGTCGCCGAACCCCTTGAGCGCGCCTTGCGCCGCCTCCCACGCGACCGACGCCGCGACGAGCAGGACGGCGGCCACGACGAGCGCGATGGCGCCGCGGCGCAGGAGACGCCCGCCGCGGTCGCGCTCCTGGGAGGCCTGCCGGGAGCGGGCCTCCTCCTGCTCGGCGGCCGCCCGCAGGATGGCGGGGTTGTAGGCGGGGCCCTCGCGGCGGTCCCGTCCGTATCCCGTGCCGGCCTCGCCCCACGCCTCGCGCCCCGGCCGGTAGGCGGTGTTCGGTCCTGCGAGGTGTCCGGGCATGGCGACGGTCCGGTCGACCGGGGGAGCGCCGAAGGCGGCGCCGGACGGGGACATGCCGGGCGAGGGCGCGCCGGCGAAGGAGCCCTCTGCCGCGTCCGCGTCAAAAGCCGGGGACGGGCCATAACCTGCCGGGTAGCCGTCCGATTCATAGCCTGCCGGTCCGTAGCCCGGCGCCCCATAGCCTGCCGGCTCCCCGTCGTCCACGCCGACCGGCGCGACCGTGGAGTCCGCATAGGCGTCGGGATACACGCTCGGCCCGACGGTGCGCACCTCGCCCTCGCCGAACTGCACGGTTTCGTCGATGGGGAGGTCGGGCTCGTAGGGGTCCTCCGCGTAGGCGAGGCCGGGGTGGGCCCCGTCCAGCAGCGTGGTCGCTCCCGTTGTCGGCGTTTCGCCACCGTCCAGCAGCGTCGTCGTTCCCGCTGCCGGAGCCCCGCTGCCGTCCAACAAGGACGTCTTCTCGGCGTTTTCGGCATCTCCCAGCAGGGATGTTTCTCCTGCGGGGTCTTTTTCGGGGGTCGAGGCGCCGATCGAGGCGCCAACCGAGGCGCCCTGCGGGGCATTGCCCGCCGCAGGCCGGTCGCGTTCGAGGCGCCGGGTGGGTTCGTCCGCGGGTGTGGGTCCGATGGGCATGGTGCTGCGCCTCCTTCGCGTTTGGGGAGCCGGATGTCCGTGTATGTCGATAACTGTACCCCTGTCGTGCGGTACGGGCTTTCGGGTTGGGTCGAGCGCGCGATATCTTCGCGAGCCGGACGGGGCAGGCCGGACGGACGCCGCGCCGGACGGGCGGCGTGCGGCTCGGGCGAATGCCGCGCCGGACGGGCGGCATGCCGGAGGACGGGCACCGCGTCGGGCAGGCGTACGGGTCGGGCGGCGTGCGGTCCGGTTTTGCGGGCGAAGCCGGTTCGCAAGCGCGGCGTGCACCTAGAAAACGCCCGATGCGTGCAGAACGCTCTCGAGTGAACGACGATTTGCGGTTAAATGAGGAGGAGGGAACGGATTGATGGAAGTTAAATTACATTAATAGCAATTCAACTTTCTGTTTTAGAACATTTCCATCGTCGATGGTGGAGAAGTGCCCCTTTTGCGCCGTTCACTCGAAGCGCTTCTGCACACATTGGCCCTTATTCAGAATTTTGATTTCCTGCGCTCCGTGCCGCCTGCTTCGCCCGCGTCCGTTGGCCCCGCAGCCCCCTCGCCGCCTGCGCTCCGTGCCGCCCGTCCCGCCCGCACGCCCCGCGGGCCCGCCCCGCTCGCGCCCCGCTCCACGCGCCTCCCGCTACCCGATCGCCTTCACGATGCGCACGACGTTGAGCCCCGAGGCGCGCTCGTAGGTGATGCCGTCGGTCCGCTCCCGCACGAGCAGAATCCCCAGGCCGCCGACCTTGTTCTCCTCGCCCTTCTCGGCGTCGACGCGCTCGGGGCGGTAGGCGAGCGGGTCGTAGGGGATGCCCGCGTCGCTCATGGCGATGTGGAGCACACCGGCGTTCTTGTCGATGGCCGCCTCGACGTGCACCGACTGGCGCGGCTGCCCCTCGGGGAAGCCGTAGTGCGCCACGTTCACGAAGAGCTCCTCGAGCACGAGCTTGAGGTCGAAGCGCACCTTCCGCGAGCACGAGGCGTCCTCGCAGAGCCGGTCGATGAAGGCGAACAGGTCGTCGAGCGCGCGGTCGTCGGGCGGCAGCGCGATGCTGCGCACGGGCAGGTTCCACTTGAACGCGAGCATCGTCATGTCGTCGGCCTGCGGCGCGTCCCCGACGAAGCGGTCCACGTTGGCGCGCACGTGCTCGGTGGTCGCCGCCGTGTCGAAGTCGTCCGCCTCGCGCAGGGCGTCCTCGAGCGCACCCTGCCCGAACAGCTTCTCGTTCTCGTCCATGGCCTCGGTCACCCCATCCGTGTAGAGGAACAGCCCGTCGCCCGGCGTCAGGCTGACGGAATGGCTGCGGTACGACGTCGTCCCGAGCGCGCCGAGCACCAGCCCGCGCCCGTCCGCAAGCCAGCGGCGCTCGGCGCCGTGGCGCAGCCAGGGCGGGTTGTGGCCCGCGTTGGCGTACGAGACGAGCCCGGTCTGGATGTCGAGCACGCAGGCGAACGCCGTGACGAAGAGCATGGCGTCGTTGTGCTCGCAGAGCTTCTGGTTGGCGATCGTGAGCGCCTCGCCGACGTCGGCGCGCCAGACCATCTGCTCGCGGATCTCGGTCAGGGCGCGCATCATGAAGAGCGCGGCGGGGACGCCCTTGCCCGAGACGTCGGCCACCACCAGCCCGACCCGGTGCTCTCCAGCGTCGAAGACGTCGTAGAAATCGCCCCCGACCTCGCGCGCCGGCTGCAGCAGGGCCGAGACGTCGAGGTGGTAGCGCTCGATGAACGAGGTGAAGTCGTGCGGCACGGTGCTCGCCTGGATGCTCGCGGCGATCTCGAGCTCGGCGGCGGTGCGCTCGCGCTCCGCCGCGACGCCGGCGAGCTGCGCCAGGTAGCCCACCAGGTCGTGGCGCATCGCGTTGGTGCTCTCGATGAGCTCGAGTACCTCGCCGCGCGGACGCAGCCCCGGGGCGCTCGTCGGGACGTCGTCGACCGACGCGGGGACCGCGGCCGCTCCGGGCCTGCGGGCGGCGCCTGCTTCGGTTCGTCCTGCGGTCCCGCCCGCCGCGGCGACGCCCTGGGAGCCGGCGAGCTGGTCGACGAAGGAGCGCGACGCCTCGGTCAGGACCTCGATGGGGAGGGTGATGCGCGTCTCGATTGCCCGCAGCACCCCCAGGGCGGGGAGGAACACGAGCAGGGTGAGCCCCGTCGCATACCAGTAGATGCTCCCGATGACCTCGGCCATGCTGCTCCCCTCGCGCTCGGCGAGGGAGGGGTCGGCGAAATAGGGCCAGAAGCGCGCCAGGATGAACACGATGATGATGGCGAGCGCGGCGAACAGCGTCGCCGTGACGGCCAGCTGGGTGAGGTTCATGCGCGCCGGGCGCTCGTAGCGCGCGCGGACGGAGGGCGGCGCCAGGGGGACGAGCGGCGAGCGGCAGAGCGCGAACAGCAGGGGGATGCCCAGATAGACGAGGAACAGGAAGTTGTTGAAGATGCGCACGGCGTCGATGCCCGCCTCGGACACGTTGTCCTGCGCCACCGGCAGCAGCAGAAGCGTCACGAGGACCGAGGCCGTCGCCATGGCGAGCAGGTAGAAGGCGGCCTTGCCGGGGGTGTCGGTCCCGGGGAAGGGGTCGGGGCGTCTCCCGAACGCCCGGTACCACATCAGGTAGGCGCAGCCGTTGTAGGCGAGCTGCACGAGGAAGTACACCGCGAGCAGCGCCGGGTCGCTCTCCCACGACGCGTCGGACACCAGGTTGCCCAGCGCGCAGCCGACGATGGCGGGCCAGCCGAAGAACAGGCTGAGCACCGGCCCCATCGCGGAGGCGGGGCGCACCTGGATCTGGTCGTTGAGCACGGGTATGCCCAGAAAGAACTGCAGGACGGCGTAGTAGGCGACCGCGCAGACGAGCCCCGTGGACAGGCGGTAGGCGACGGGGTGGCCGTCGACGAAGGAGCGGACGCGCTGTACGGCGGTGCGCCTGCCGGGCTGCGGCGCCGATGCCGCGCCCGACGGCGTTGCTGCAGGGCCCACGGCCTTGCCCGCTAGGCTATCTCGAACAGGTCGGAGAAGCCGGTGATCTCGAAGACCTCGCGCACCTCTTCGCAGGCGTTGGCGACGCGGATGGTCCCGCCGCCGGCGGTCGCGCGCTTGTAGGCGACCATGAGGACGCGCAGGCCCGCGGACGAGATGTAGTCGAGGTCGGAGAAGTCGAAGGCGACCGACGCGGCACCGTCGAAGGCGCCGTCGAGCGCCGCCTCGAGGTCGGTCGCGGTGTTCGCGTTGAGGGAGCCGCTCACGGCGACGGTCGCCTCGTCGGCCTGATGGGTAACGGTGATGTCCATGCGCTTGCTCGATTCCGCGTCGGGGCGGCTGCCGCCGCCGGTGGTCCGCCGAAAGGTAACGACCTCAGTCTGGCGGCATCGAACCGGCGTTTTGTGGGGGATTGGTGTGGATGGGCTCCCGTCTGCGCTCGGGAAGCGGGATGCGGGCGGCCGCGGGGCGCTCGACGGCCTCCGCGATGCGGTCGAGGACGAGGCGCGGCGACTGGCCCTGGATCTTGCACAGCCACGACGCCGTGAGCAGGGAGCACTCCTTGAAGTAGGAGCGCACCATCGACGACGGCTCCCCGGTGGCCTCCGGATGCCGGCTGACGTAGGAGACCACGCCCATCATGGCGCTGGCGGCGTGCTCGATGACCAGGAGCGCCTCGGGCTTGAGGGGCGAGCCGTCGGGGCAGAGCAGCGCCCGCCACTTTTCCACGACGACGGCCTTGGCCATGTCGTCGACCTGGCGCATCTCGCCCTTCTGCATGATGAGGCTGAAGCGCCTGAAGCGCAGGTCGATGGCGGCGCGCTCGAGCGGGTCGGCGCAGTCGGCGCCGGCGAGGAGCTCGAACAGCGTCCGGGGCACGGCCCCGTCTCCGAGCAGGAGCTCCTCGATCGCGCAGAAGGCGAGGGCGTCGATGTCGGCGAAGTGGTAGTAGAACGTCCCGCGGTTGCACTGCGCGCGGTCGGCGATCATGCCGACGGTGATGGAGCGCATCCGGTTTGCCTCGAGCAGCTCCCAGAAGGCCTCGACGAGGCGCCTGCGCGCGTCGGGGCGCCCGGAATCCTTGCGCGGTCGCGCCATGGTCCTCCCTTTCTTCGACGGGGCCGCCGCCGCACGGCCACGGTCGCGCGGCTGTTGCCGCCGGGCCCGCAATGCGACATCATGGTGCATTGTAGGCGACGCGCACCGCGGGGTGCGCGCGGAAGGACGGGGGCGGCATGGGGACTTCGGGGAGCGCCGCGGGCGCGGCGGGGGGCCTGCGGGTGCTCGGCGCGCTCGACATGGGCCGGTTCGAGGAGATGGAGCGGCTCGAGGCCGGCTGCTACGGCCCCGAGTTCATCGCGCCCGCGGCCGAGGCGTACGCGTGGTACCTCCGCCTGCCCGACTCGACGGTCGCCCTGGCCGACGGCGCCGGCGCCGTCGTCGGGTTCGTCAACATGTTCCCGGTGACCGACGGGGTCTATCGGGCGCTGCGCGCCGGGACGTTCAACGACGCCGACCTCAAGGCGTCCGACGTCGTGGACGTCTCCGGGCTCGCGGCGGGGCCGGGCCCGGGATCCGAGGGCGCCCCGGCCTCAGGTCCGCGGCCGGGTTCCGAGGGCGCCCCGGCCCCCGGGCCGCTCCACATGTTCCTGAGCTGCATCGTGGTCGATCGGGCCCACCGGGGCGGCGAGGTCGCGCGGGCGCTGCTGCGGGAGGCCGTCGCGCGTTACGAGCGCATCGAGGGTCTCGTCGACGAAATCGTCACCGACAACGTAACGCCGGAGGGCGTCCGGTTCTCGCGGCGCTGGGGGTTTGCGCCCGTGTGCGCCTCCGACCACGCCTCCCAGGTGTTCGCCCAGCCTTATGCGGCGTTCGTGCGCCGCGTGCGGGAGGGGTAGGGTCCCCGTCTGCCGTTTGCGTGTGCATCCCGGTCGCCGCGATTGCGCCCGGCGCCCCGCGATGGCTAGACTTGTCGGGAACGGGACGCCCGGCGCCGCATGCGCCGACGGCGCCGCACCGGCCGACTCCGTCGGCCACGAGGAGAGGATGCACCCATGACTGACGCCCGCGAGCTCGTTCGGAACCTCGGCCCCGACTATCTGGGCAAGGACACGCCCAAACTGGGGTTCGGCCTGATGCGCCTGCCCAAGCTCGAGGACGGCTCGATCGACGTCGATCAGACGGCCGCCATGGCGGACGCGTTCCTCGAAGCGGGCTTCACCTACTTCGACACGGCCTTCACCTACGAGGGCAGCGAGGAGGCCATCGGCAGGGCGCTCGTGGCGCGCCACCCCCGCTCGAGCTTCACGCTGGCGAGTAAGCTGTTCGCCAAGCGCGCCGCGACGGCCGAGGAGGCCAAGCAGCAGCTCTTCACCTCGCTCGAGCGCACGGGCGCCGGCTATTTCGACTTCTACCTCATGCACAACCTCGGTGACGTGCGCACGAAGTACTTCGAGGACTACGGGCTGTGGGAGTGGGCGCAGCAGATGAAGGCCGAGGGGCTCATCCGCCATCTGGGCTTCTCGATGCACGCCGACGCCGGCCAGCTCGACGCGGCGCTGACGGCCCATCCCGAGGTCGAGTTCGTGCAGCTCCAGATCAACTACGCCGATTGGGAGAGCCACGAGAACCAGTCGCGCCTGTGCTACGAGTGCGCCCTGTCCCACGGCAAGCCCGTCGTGATCATGGAGCCGGTCAAGGGCGGTCTGCTCGCCAACCCGCCGGCGAGCGTCGCCGCGGTGTTCAAGGGGGCCGACCCGGACGCCTCGTGCGCGAGCTGGGCGCTGCGCTTCGCCGCGAGCCTGCCGGGTATCGTCACCGTGCTCTCGGGCATGAGCGACATGGCGCAGATGCAGGACAACCTGGCAACGTTCAAGGGGTTCAGGCCGCTCGACGACGCGGGGCGCGCCGTCGTCGCCCACGCGCAGGAGGAGCTTACCAAGATCGACTCGATACCCTGCACGAACTGCAAGTACTGCGTGAAGGGCTGCCCGCAGGGCATCAACATCCCCGGCATCTTCAGCGCGTTCAACCGCCTGCGCATCTACGGCGACATGAAGGGCGCCCAGGGGGACTACGCCTGGCAGGCCGCCAACGCCGCGGCGGGCACGTGCCTGGCCTGCGGCGCGTGCGAGTCGGTGTGCCCGCAGCACCTGCCCATCATCGACCTGCTCGCCGAGGCGTCGGAGCTGTTCGACGCCCCTGCGGGGCAGACGGCGCAGTAGCGGAAGGCCGATTCCGCCGCCCGTCCCGCGCGGCAGCGGGGCCGGGCGGCGCTCGTCCCGACGGGGTTTGAAAGGTTCGCCATGAAGAACATCCTGGTCATAGCAACCGGGGGCACCATCGCCTCGGTCGAGGAGGGTAACGGGCTGGCGCCGGCGCTCACGGGCGAGGAGCTCGTGGGCTACGTGCCCGAGGTCCAGGGCATCTGCCGGTTCGACATCGTGCAGCCCATGAACATCGACAGCACGAACATGCGACCCCGCAACTGGATGCGCATCCGCGACATCGTTGTCGAGAACTACATGCGCTACGACGGGTTCGTCGTGCTGCACGGCACCGACACGATGGCCTACACGGCGGCCGCCCTGTCGTACCTGATCCAGAACAGCCCCAAGCCCGTCGTGCTCACCGGGTCGCAGCGCCCCATGGCGAACCCGTTCACCGACGCCAAGATCAACCTGTACCAGAGCCTGCTGTACGCCGCCGACGACGAGTCCCGCGACGTCTCGATCGTGTTCGGCGGGGAGGTCGTTGCCGGCACGCGGGCGCGCAAGCAGCGCACGATGAGCTTCAACGCCTTTACAAGCGTGAACTACCCCGCGCTCGCGCTCATCCGCAACGACCGCATTGTGCGGACGGGGCGCCTGCCGCTCAACGTGGGGCCGATGCGCGTCTACGACCGCCTGAACGAGCGCGTGTTCGTGCTCAAGCTCACCCCCGAGCTCAACCCGGGCATCTTCGAGCTGCTCAAGCGCGACTACGACGCCGTGATCGTCGAGACGTTCGGCATCGGCGGCATCCCCGAGTACGAGGACGCCTCGTTCGAGCGCGCGATCTTCGACTGGGTCGATTCCGGCCGCACGCTCGTCGTGACGACCCAGGTGCCCGAGGAAGGGCTCGACCTGGGCGTCTACGAGGTGGGCCGCGCCTACGCCGACCGCGCGGGCATCCTCAGGGGCGACGACATGACCACCGAGGCGCTCGTGGCGAAGACGATGTGGGCGCTCGGCCAGTCGGGCGACGCGGCGGAGATCCGCGACCTGTTCTACCGCACGGTCAACCACGACCGGCTGCCTGCGTAGGGGAGGGCGGCGCAGAGAGGTCGGAAGAGGGCCGCGGGGCGCTCCGATTCGCCCCGCGGCCCTCTTTTTGCGGACTGCCTCCCAACATCGGGTGACGCGCCGCCCTTTTCGCTTTCGCGGACCCCGGCGGCTTGCGGGCCGGCCGGGGCCGCCCCTACGCCTGCGCCCCGTTCGGCCAGCTCTCGCGCTTCATGGTCCGATACGCCTCGCGCGCCGCCTGGAGCGCGGCGTCGCGGTCCTTCGACCGTGCGAAGGTGCGCTCCTTGGCGACGGCCTGCGTCGCCGCAAAGCGCTCCTCCTCGTCGGCAAGGCGCTCGGCGCGGCGGTGCGCCTGCGCGTCGCGCTCGGCTGCAAGCGCGGCGGCGCGGGCCGGCCTGTCGGCCTCCTGGGCCGCCTTCCAT
>DBEYOB010000030.1:0-7776 GCA_048173955.1 Coriobacteriales bacterium | reverse complement strand
CTCTCGCTCTTGCTCTCGTATCCGCATGCACCCGGCGGCGCGGGCGCATGCGTGCTCCGTCGGTTAGGCGCTGGCGGGGGAGGCGCCGTTGCCGATGTCGGTTCCGCCGCCCTCGCCGCTGCCTGACCCGCCCTCGCCGGTGCCCGAACCACCCTCGCTCGGGTTGTCGGGCTCTTCGGGCGTCACCGGTGTGGGCGACTGCACGCGCACGATGATGGTGCTGCCGAACGGCGTGTCTTGGCCGGCCTGGTCGATGCCGGTGACCGTGTAGTCGCCGAAGTTGCCGGAGACGGTGCTGCCGTTCTCGTCAACGACCGACACGTTGTAGAACCCCGCGTTGGTCAGACCGTCGATGGCGCTCTGGGCGCTCCATCCGGTGTAGTCGGAGACGACGGCCGACGTCGGCGCCGGCGGGACGTAGTCGCCGTAGGCGTAGATGACGACGGTCTCGCCCTTTTCGACCGTGGCGCCGGCTCCGGGGTCGGTGGCGTAGACCATGCCCGCCTGCCCGGCGCTGGGTGCCGGGGTCGAGGTGTCGAGGATGGCGTTGAGGCCGAGGTTCTGCAGGGTCGCCTGGGCGGTCCCGCCGCTCCACGTGCCGCCCGTGTAGTCGTCGAGCGTGATGGGCGCCGGGCCGCTGCTGACGTAGATCGTCACGGTCGACTTCTTGTCGAGCTCGCCGGTGCCCTCGCCGGGGTCGACGCGGACGACGTAGCCCTCGCCCACGGTGTCGTCGTTGATCCACTGGGTGTTCGGGGTGAGCTCGGCGGCGGTCACGGCGGCCTCGGCGTCGGTGTAGTACGCCCCTACCAGGCCGGTCGGCACGGCGGTCTTGAGCGTGGCCGGGTCGACGCCCTTGCTCAGGCCGTACTTGACGGTCGCACCCTTCTCGAGGTTGACCTTGTTGGCGATCGAGGGGTCGATGAGCAGGAACGTGCCCTCGGCGGCCTCGGCGTCGTAGGCGTCGAGCGTCGCGTCGTGCTGCGGGTTGAAGCCGGCGGCCTTGAGCGCGCTCACGGCGGCCGTCTCGGCCATGCCCTTGTTCAGCGTGGGAAGCGAGGCGTTCTGAGGGCCAGAGCTGACGACCAGGTTCACCGTCGAGCCCTCGTCGACCTCCGTGCCGGCGGCGGGACTCGTGCGGATGACCTTGCCCTTGTCGACGGTGCTGCTGCTCTCCTGCGAGGTCGTGCCGACCTTGAGGCCCTCGTCCTCGATGCGGTTGCGGGCGACCTGCTCGGTCTGGTTCTCGACGTCGGGGACCTTGACCTTCTCGGACGCCTGGGTCTGCTCGTCGGTCCCGGGGTTGGTGGCGGCCTGGTTCGAGCAGCTGTTGCAGCTGGTGAGCGCGAAGAAGAGGATGGCTGCGATGACGATCACGACGACGACGGTGATGCCGGCGATCGCCCCGCCGCTCATGCCGTCCCGCTGCTGGGCCACGTTGCGGCTGCGCCGGTCGGTTGTGGTGTTCATGCCGACGCCGCCGGCCCCCACGCCGCCCATGCCGTTCGCGCCGGCCATGCGGCCCGTCTGCCCCATGCGCTGGGTCGCCCCGCGCCCCTCGTCGCGCACGAGGCGCTGGGTGCCGGTCGTCCCGCCGCGCAGGGTCGAGGTGCGCCCCGCGTCGCCGGGCCTGAGCATCTGCGTCGCGGTGCCGTTGCTGGCGAGGCGCGTGGTGGGTGCGGCGCCAGCATAGGTCGGGATGCCGAGCGGGCGGCCGTTGATATAGTTGTTCAGCACGTGGCGCAGCTCGTCGGCGGTCTGGAAGCGCTGGCGCGGGTCTTTCGCCATGCAGCGCATGATGATGGTCTCGAGCCGATCGTCGACGTTGGGATTGACCTCGCTCGGCGGGACGGCCTGCTCGTTGACCTGCTTGAGCGCGACCGAGACCGCGTCGTCGCCGTCGAAGGGGAGCTTGCCCGTCGCGGCCTCGTACATGACGACGCCGAGCGAGTACAGGTCGCTCGTGGGGCCGAGGTCCTTGCCCTGCGCCTGCTCGGGCGACACATAGTGGGCGGTGCCGAGCACGGAGTTGGTCTGGGTGAGATGGGAGTTCTTGGCCCGTGCGATGCCGAAGTCCATGACCTTGGCGTCGCCGTTGGGCTGAATCATGATGTTCTGCGGCTTGATGTCGCGGTGGATGATGTCATGGGCGTGGGCGACGGCCAGGGCGGAGCAGACCTGCGCGCCGATCTGGGCGACCTTGCGCGGGGCGAGCGCCCCGTGGCTGCGGATGCCGGTCTTGAGGTCGGTCCCGCGCAGATACTCCATCACGATGTAGTAGGTGCCGGTCGTCTCGTCGCGGCCCCAGTCGTACACCTGCACGATGTAGGGGTTCTGCAGCGCCGCGGCCGCCTGCGCCTCCTGCTTGAACCGCTGCGCGAAGGCGGGGTCGTTGGCGTACTGCGGCAGCATGACCTTGATCGCCACCGAGCGGTCGAGCACGCTGTCTATGCCGCGATAGACCGTGGCCATGCCCCCGGTGCCGACCTGGGACTGGACGATGTAGCGTCCCCCGAATACCGTCCCCTTTGCTATGCCCGCCATTGCAACACGCTCCCATCGATCTGCCCGCATGCCCTCCGGGACGCCAAAGCGCCGCTGCGGGGGCGAAGTTCCCTGTCCGTGGAGTGCAAAGTCCGACCGTCCAACTTACTCACCGGTCCCCAACACGTCGACGCACGTCTGCAGAACGTCACCCGCGACGTTCGTGGCCGTGTGCTCGCCGTCGTCCTCGATGACCACGGCGATCGCGGCCACGGGGGTCTCGTAGGGTGCATATCCGATGAACCACGCGTCGGGCTGCTCACCGCTCGTCTCGGCCGTGCCGGTCTTGCCGGCGACGTCGACGCCCGCGATGGCCGCCGCGGCGCCGGTGCCCTCGCTGACCGTCGAGAGCATGGCGCTGCCGACCTGTTCGGCGACGGCGGCCGAGCAGGTCTGGCCGAGCGCGTGGGGTTGGGTCGTGCTGATGTAGCTGCCGTTGGCGTCGGTGACGCCTTGGACCACGTAGGGCTCCATGAGGACGCCCCCGTTGGCGATCGCCGCGGCGACCATGGCGTTCTGCATCACGGTCGACTGCGGCCCCGCCGGGCTCTCGTGCTGGCCGACGGGCTGGCCGGCCCCCGCCCAGGCGGTCTCCCACTCGGTCATCTCGGCCGGGTCGGGCATGAGCGACGCCACGGTGGTGAACCCCACCCCCACCGAGCTGCCGTAGCCGAAGGCGCGGGCGGTCGCCACGAGCGCCTCCGCCCCGATCTGGGTCGCGAGCTGGCCGAACACGGTGTTGCTCGAGTAGGCGAAGGCCGTGCGCAGGTCGAGCTCGCCGTAGTCGGCCATGTTGTAGTTGGTGACCTGGCCGCCGCCGATCTCGATCGAGGCGGGCGCGGCGTAGACGCTGTCGAGCGTCGCGACGCCGCTTTCGAGGGCGGCGGCGAGCGTGACGACCTTGAAGGTCGACCCCGGCGTGTAGAGCGCCTGCGTGGTGCGGTCGAACAGGGGCGCGTTCTCGCCGCCGTTGGCGAGCAGGTCGGTGAGCTGGTCGTTGGAGTAGGTGGGCGAGGATGCCTTGGCGAGCACGGCCCCGGTCTTGGGGTCGAGCACCACGATGGCGCCCACGCGTCCCTCGAGCGCGGCCTCGGCCGCAGCCTGGATGCGCGAGTTGATGGTGAGCACCACGTCGTTGCCGGAGGCGTCGACGCCGGCGAGCGAGTTGAAGGCGTCGTGCCAGTTCGCGTAGCTCTCCTGCCCGGTCAGGACGTCGTCGTAGGCGGCCTCGATGCCGGTCGATCCGTACTGGGTGCTGATGTAGCCCACGGTGTGCGCGGCCAGGGTGCCCTGCGGATAGCTGCGCGTGTAGGTCCCGTTCTCCTGGCGCACGCTCTCGGCCAGGATGACGCCGTCGCTCGTGAGGATGCTGCCGCGCTCCACGTAGGCCCGCCGCGCGATGGTGTGGTTGTTCGAGGTCATCGACTTGATGCTGTCGGCCTGGACGACCTGGACGTAGGCGAGGTTGGCGATGAGCGCGGCGAACAGGGCCGTGAAGAGCCACGTGAGGACCGTGAGGCGCTTCGAGAGCGCCCGACGGCCGAGCACGCCGCTCTCGGGGGTCTCGAGGTGGGTGCCCAGGGCGTTGCGCGCCGAGACGCCCGCGCCCTCGATCTCGACCTGGGTGCCGGTCCCCTCGTCGCCGCAGCGCAGGAGCAGGCCGACGGCGATGAAGCTCGCAAGCAGCGAGGTGCCGCCCTGGCTCATGAAGGGCAGGGTGATGCCGGTCATGGGGATGAGGCGGGTCACACCGCCCACGATGATGAAGGCCTGCAGGCTCACCGAGGCGGTGAGGCCGACCGCCATGAACGCGGCGAGGTCGCTGCGGGCGCGGGCGGCCGTGAGCAGGCCGCGCACGGCGAACAGCATGAACAGCAGCAGGACCGCCGAACCGCCGAGCAGACCCATCTCCTCGCCGATGGCGGAGAAGATGAAGTCGCTCTCGACCACGGGCACCAGGTCGGCCATGCCCTGGCCGATGCCGGTGCCGAACAGACCGCCGTCGGCGAGCGAGTAGAGCGACTGGCAGATCTGATAGCCGGTGTCGCTGGGGTCGGCGAAGGGGTCGATCCACGTGTCGATGCGCACCTTCACGTGGCCGAAGACGTGGTAGGCAGCCACGCCGCCGACCACGAGCAGCATGGCGGCGACGATGGGGTAGAACCAGCGCCCTGTCGCCACGTAGAGCATGACGAGGAAGATCGTGAAGAACAGCAGGGCGCTGCCCAGGTCGCGCTCCCACACGACGATGGCCAGCGAGATGAGCCACATGGCGAGCAGCGGCAGGAGCATGCGCAGGCGAGGGATCTTGACGCCGAGCACTGTGCGCACGCCGATGCTGAGCAGCTCGCGGTTCTCTGAGAGGAAGCTCGCGAGGAAGACGATGACGAGCACCTTGGCGAGCTCGCCGGGCTGGAAGCTGAACAGGCCGAATACGCTGATCCACAGTTTGGCGCCCGACTGCTCGAAGCCGACGAAGATGGGCAGGACGAGCAGCACGACGCCCAGGGCGCCCAGGGTGTACTTGTAGCGCGCGAGTTTGTCGAGGTTGCGCACCGCGACGAGCGCCGCGACCATGGCGGCGACCGAGATGAAGAGCCATATCACCTGCCGCGTCGCGAGGTCGGGGGCGAGCCGCGCCACAAACGTGATACCGATGCCCGAGAGCACGAAGACGATGGGCAGGATGGCCGGGTCGGCGCCGGGGGCGAGGAAGCGCACCGCGACGTGCGCCGCCGCGAAGGCGACGGCGAGGCCGATGGGGACGATCAGGGTCGAGAACCCGAGCGCGTTTCCCTGCTGGACCACGTAGAGCGCGTACAGCAGGAACACCGGGACGGCGCCGGCCACGAGCAGCAGCAGTTCTGTGTTGCGGCGCACGCCCATGCGCTACGCACCCCCCTCGGACGACCCGATCGAAGCGGGGACGACCTCGCGGTAGAGCGCGCCCGACTCGGCTATCTGGCTCCGGTAGTCCTCGATGAGGGCGCGCGCCTCCTCCTCGCTGTCGCACATGATGCCGTCGAGCAGGCGCTGGCCCACCGCGTCGCTGAGGTCGTCGGTCTCGACCGATGTCGTCTCCTCGAGGTTGTTGAGCCCCAGCGCGGACGGAAGCCCGGGGATGCCGTGGTAGAGCGCGACGTAGCCGTCTTCGTCGGCGAGGTACCAGTAGCGCTGCGCGATGCCCCAGAGCCCGAGCCAGGCGACCAGGAGGATCGCCACGGCGATGGCGAGGCCGATGGCGATGTTGCGCAGGCGCATCTTGAACGCGCGCGACGCGACGCCGTCGTCCTTGACGTCGACGACGACGCAGGTCACGTTGTCGTGCCCGCCGGCGGCCAGGGCGAGGTCGACCAGGGCGTCGGCGCAGGCCTGCGGGGCGACCGAGGTGACCATGGCCTCCTCGATCACGTCGTCGGTGATCATCGACGACAGGCCGTCGGAGCACAGCAGCACGCGGTCGCCGCGCGCCACGTCGATCGTGAAGCTGTCGGCCTTCATGGCCGGGTCGCTGCCCAGCGCGCGCGTGATGATCGAGCGGTTGGGGTGGATGCGCGCCTCTTCGGGTGTGATCTCGCCTGCGGCGACGAGCTCCTCGACGTAGGAGTGGTCGTGCGTGACGCGCACGAGCTGCCCGGCGTGGAGCAGGTAGCAGCGCGAGTCGCCCACGTGCCCCACGGCCATCTGCTGACCGTCGATGACGACGGCCGTGCAGGTCGTCCCCATGCCGGGGCGCCCTAGGCCGCTCTGCGCGCCCTCGATCACGGCGCGGTTCGCCTCCTCGATGGAGGCCGCCAGGCCGGCGGGGTCGGGGGTTGAGGGGGCGGACGCCGCCAGGGTCGAGACGGCGATGGTGCTGGCGACCTCGCCGGCCGCGTGCCCGCCCATGCCGTCGGCGACGGCGAACAGCGGGAAGCGCACGACGAAGGAGTCCTCGTTGTGCGAGCGGATGCAGCCGACGTCGGTGCGCGATCCCCAGGCGAGCGAGCCCGTGGCCTTGGCCGCCCCCGAGATGCGCTCGGTGGTTGCGGCGCGGGGCGGGGTTGCCTGCTGGACCGGCGCGAACGGCATGGTCTGGGAGGGGTTCGCCCCCTCGACCATGAGCGCGGCGAGCTCTATGCGGTCGATCTCGGCGGTCGTCTCGGCGTCGGCGGTGCCGGGGGCGTCGTCGCGATGCTCCACGGGGCCGTCGTCGAAGGCGTGGGGAGGCAGCGGGCGCGGGGATGCCGCGGTGCCGGGGGCGTCGGCCCCCTGCGCGCCCGCGGGTTCCGGCGCTGCGGGATGCGGCAGGCTGTCGGGGATGTCCTCGAGCTGCGGGGAGGGCGAGGTGAGGGTCGCGGGGTCGGGGTCTTCGACCTCGCGGGCGCCCTCGTCGGTCGCCAGCGCCGCGAGTGCGTCGCGGGCGTCGGCCTCGTGCGGGTCGGGGGCATGTGCGGTGTCGGCCTCGGGGGTCGCGCCTGCCGGGCCGTGGGGGTTCGGTTCGTCGTTCATTGTCGCGTCACCCGTATCGCGGTGTCACCGATCTGGACAAGGTCGCCGTCGTGCAGGACGGTCGGGCCGACGAGCGGCCGGCCGTTGGCCATGGTGCCGTTCATGGAGTTGAGGTCCTCGACCACCAGGGCGGGGCCCTGGGGCGTGAACCGGGCGTGGCGCCCGCTGACGTAGGCGCCGGGCAGGACGATGTCGGCCCCGGGCGAGCGCCCCACGACGGTGGGCCCCAGGATGTCGACGTGGCCGCCCCTGACCTCGGAGGGGCCCTCGACGATGTCGACCGACCAGATGGCCGCGTCGCTGCGCTGGCCCTTCACCAGGCCGACCCCGGTCTTCATGATGGCGAACAGGAACAGGAACAGCGCCACCACCAGGAGGATGCGTCCGACGAACAGCACCATGGCGGGCATGGGTTACAGCTCCCTGAACTCGAGCGTGACGAGGCCCATGGTGACGGTGTCCCCGCTCGCAAGGTCGTATTCGGTCACGCGCATGCCGTTGACGCGGGTGCCGTTGGTCGACCCCAGGTCGGCGATGTGCCAGCGGCCGTCGTCGCCGCGCTTGAGCTCGGCGTGCCTGCGGCTCACGTTGGTGTCGTTGAGCACGAGGTCGGCGCTCGACTCGTCGCGGCCGATGACGGTGGACGGAACGCCGATGCGCCAGGTGCGCCCGCTGCTCGTGTCGACGAGCTCGCAGGACGGGCTGCCCGCGGGACGGGCGGCGCGCTGCGGGGCGGGGGCG
>DBEYOB010000029.1:0-11258 GCA_048173955.1 Coriobacteriales bacterium | reverse complement strand
GGCCTGGGGCGCGCCCTGGCGCGGCGCGGGGGGCAGCACGAGCTCGCGCACGAGCACCTCGAGCTTGGAGCGCCTGGAGCCGTCCTGGGCCTCCCAGGAGCTGTAGCGCAGCTGCCCGTCCACGCAGACCTGCATGCCCTTGGCGAGCAGCGGGTGCAGCGAGGCGGCCCGCCTGCCGAAGACGGTGCAGTCGACGAAGTTGGGCACGTCCTCCCACTGGCCCGTCTCGGCGCTCTTGCGCTGGTCGTTGACGGCCAGCCCGAAGGAGAGCACGTCGCTGCCGCCGGCGGTCGCCCTCAGCTCCGGCTCGCGGGTCAAACGACCGGTGAGGGTCACACGGTTGATGTCCCTCATGCGACCGCCCTCCTGCACGCCTCGGCGATTCCCTCCCGGATGCCCGCAAGGGCGCCCACGAGGGCGCGTCGGCCCTCTTCGGTGTCCGCCCGGTGCGTCTGCCCGGATTCGCGCGACGCGCGGTCGTAGACCGCCTCCAGGGCGTCCTCGAGCTTGGAGTGGTAGCACTCCACGCCGTACCAGTGCCCCGGCACCTCCCCCTTGTCGGGTATCCACTTCTCGAGCCGCCAGCACAGCCCGTTGAAGGGGACCACCCTCCATCCCATGTACTCCACGACCATCAGTCCCACCCCTTCATCGACTCGGCGTCGTCCCGGATGGAGTCCGGGTCGACCTCGCGCGGCTCCGGCGCCCTCGTCATGTAGTCGATGCGCCCGCAGGCGTCGCGCGCCCGGCAGATCGCCTCCTTGAGCCCGGCCGCCTCGACGCCCGACGCGACCTCCGAGGGCACGGCCGGGTGCCTGAGCAGCGCCAGGAGGCGCCGGGACGCGGCGGCGAGGTCGTCGCGCGCGCCCCGGGCCAGAGCGTTAACCCTGGCGGTCTCCATCGCCCTCACCGCCTCCCTCCGGAACCTCGACGGCGTCGGGCTCGGCCGGCTCGTCGGGGTCGGGCGCGGGAAGGCCGAAGAGCACGCCGTCTGCGTCCACGAAGCGCGGCGTCGAGCCGTCCTGGGCGCTCGCCTCCTGGGCCTCCACCGACACCGGCATGAAGGGGAAGGCGCGCCTCACGACGGTCTTCTTGGCCATGGCCTCCCAGTCGGTCGCCCAGGGACCCTTGTCGGGGGACTTGGAGCGCCTGCGGACGGCCTCGACCTCCTCGCGGCTCATGACCTCGAAGTAGTGCCCGCCGTCGCGGAAGTGGGCGACCATGTAGACGTGGGTGACCTGCCGGCCCGCGGGCGGCTCGGTCGAGGGCACGTGGCGCAGCCGCTCCTCGAGGCCGAATGCGTACTCGAACTCGTCGCCCTCGCGCACGACGCGCGCCGAGATGTCGACGAGCTGGCCCGAGCGCCTCGCCAGGTCGATCATGCCCTTGTAGCCAAGTATCAGCTGGGCCTCGTAGCGGCCCGTCTTGCCGTTCTTGTAGGGCAGGATGTATGCCCTGCCCAGGCCGTCGACGGCGGAGGGCTCCATGCCCAGCGCCGCGCACTTCATCACGCAGGAGAGCACGCTGCCAGGGCTGCACTCCTTGAGGTGCGGCGTGGTGTTGTACGCCGAGAGCGCGATCTGGAAGAGCCTCTCGGGGCTCGCGTGCTTGGGCATGACCGACGCGATGCGGCCCCAGTTGGCCTCCAGGACGTCGCGGAAGCCCCTCTTCTCTGGCGCTGCGGCGGCGGCCGCCTTTGCGATCTCTCCCATTACTTCCTCTCCCTCCATCTGAGCCCCATGTCGCACGGGGACTCCTCGCAGTACGTGTCGTAGAGCCCGGGGTAGTCGGCCTCGAGCCTGGTGCGGCTGAACTTCCTCCGGGTCCCCCTCTGCCAGGTGACGCGCCCGGAGTCGGCGTCGATGCCCTCGGCGTCGCCGATGGCGAGCTTGAGGGCCGATGCGGCGGCGTCGAGCTCGGACCTCGCGGCGTCGGCGGCCTTTTTGGCCGCGAGCCAGCGCGCCAGCTCCGGGCACTCGGCGTCGGCCATGACCAGGTAGGCGTCGCCCGACGGGTGCGCCGCGAAGACGGCCGGGCCGTCCCCGGCGCCCGCCTGGGGAGGGTCGCCCGCCATTACCCTGTCCCGCCAGAAGGAGTCGACGGCCGCCTCCACGGCGGCCACGTCCTCCTCATCGCGCATAATCCGGTAGTCGCGGTACTCCTGGCCCCCGACGAGCACGGCGACGTCGGCGAAGGGCCTGCCCGTCACGCCCAGGTAGTGGGCCACCTGCGTGAGGTAGTAGACGGGGACGCCCTCCTCCCAGTCGGCCGCCCTTCTCAGGCCCACGGTCTTGATCTCGAGCACGCCCCAGCCCAGGTCGGGGTCCCTCACCTCGTAGTCGAGCGAAGCCTGCGCCCAGGGCCGCGCCCTGGATCGCAGCAGACCGTTGAGCCTGCGGGCGAGCCGGTCGGGGTGCTCCTCGGCGTACTTCTGCTTGACCACGGGCTCCAACCTGTTGCCCCACTCGACGGCCTGGACGCCGGAGACGTCGGGCGGCTCGTACGCTCCGACCTTCTCGGCCCAGACCTCGTAGGGGCTGCGGTAGCGCGAAAGCCCCATGATCGCGGCCACGTCGCTGCCGCCGATTCCCTTGCGCCGCTCGGCGCGCCAGGCGGCCGACACCTCCTCGTCGGTCCCCTTGAACCTGATGACCTCGTAGGGCTCCATGTCACTCCTCCCATGAGACGGTCGCGGCGGTCTCCTCCCCGAGCCCGCGCTTCCTGTCGAGCTTCATGACCACGGCGCACGTCACCTGGGCGTCGTCGTCCCAGGCACCCTCGCGCTCCCCCGGCCTGGGGTTGAGCGCGTCGAGCACGAGCTTCAGGACGTTGTCGGCGTCCGGGCGCACCGTGAAGGGCTCGCTTTCGACGCCTCTGGGCCTGCCCTTCGGCAGGGGTCCGGCAACGGCCACGGATACGCTCACCGGGATGCCGCGTGGCGCCCTCACCAGGCGCCCGTGGGCCTCCTCGCTGGCCCGGACGTAGGCCGCCCATATCTCCCGCTCGCGCTCCCTGGTCTCGCCGGGCGTGTAGGCCCTGCCGCCCGCGAAGCGCGGGCGCTGCTTGCCGGCCACGAAGGGGACCATGAGCATGACCTCGACGCGGGCCATCAGAGGCACCACGCAGCCGCGGCCGACAGCGCCCAGATGAGCGCCGGGATGAGCGGGATCAGCGCGACGAGGGAGACGGCGTCGGCCGTGCCCCCCTCGGCTCCCAGGACTCCCTCCACCTCTCGATGTCGCCCTCCGACACGCTCAGGCCGCGGGACAGCCCCGGCGGCGTCGAGGCGCCGAGCAGCCCCATCGCGATCCATCGGTAGACGGTCGGCACGGACCTGCCCAGGATGCGGGCGGCCTCCGGAATGGTGTACTGCCTCTCCATAGAGCATCACGCTGCCCCCCTGCAGTAGCGGTTGACAAAGTAGATGCGCCCTTTGGACGTGACTTTCGGGGTCCTGGTAACGGTCGTGTGGCCGTCGGCGTGGGTGACGACCGTCTCCTTGATGCGGAAGAGGCCCATGTCCATCGCCCTCTGGGTCGGCACGTTGCGGTTGCACCCGGAGTTTCCGAGGTACCCGTCGCGCCGAAGCCACTCGAACAGGCGGTTCTGCCCGACGTCGACGCCGTTCTGGCGCATGATCTTGGCGAGCTCCCCGACCAGGCACGTCCCGTCCGACGCGGCGACCGCGTCGGCGTAGAGGGCCTTGGGGCGAAGCTCGGCGTTCTCCGCCTCGAGCGCCGCGCTGCGGCCGCGCTCCTTCTTGAGGGCAGTCAGCAACCGGATGCCGAATTCGGGGTCCGCGAGGATCCTGTCGACCGTCTCGTCGGTCGCGTAGGCTCCGTGCTTGCGAATCGACGGCAGAACCGTGTGGGTAACCCAGCGCTGGAAGCGCTTCGCCGTAGCGGTGCGGCTCTTCATGACGAGCTTGTAAAGGCCGGGCTCGGAGACGCACGCCATCTTCTGCCTGCCCCCGGGGGTGTCTACTAGACACTCCCTTTTCTCATCGTCGTCGAGATACCTCGTAGAATCCTGCTGCCTTCCGAGCCCGAGCGCGTCGCACACGTCCTTCGCGACGAACCACGGGTCTCCTGCGTCGTCGACCAGGACGCGGACGAGCCCGAACTCCGCATCCTGGAAGACACTTACATCCTTCACTTCCGTCTGCGATAATCCCTTGTCGGGCTGCATGCGCAGCCTCCTTTCCGGCCTCCGACGGCCCGCTTGCTTTTCCAGGGCTTGGCGGGTGTCGGGGGCCTCTTCCGTCTCATCACTCCTGTCCGCGCTCCTCGTCCTCGAACAGGTCCTCGGCCCTGCATCCGAGGACCCGGGCGACGCGGACCATGATCCCGAACTGGGCGTTGTCCAGCCCGCGCTCGGCGTACTTGTCCAGTGCCCTCCTGGTTATCCCGCACCTCCTCGCCAGCTCGTTGTGGCTGATTCCGCTCTCGCGGCAGAGCTCGTAGATTTTCGACCTCATCGGTTGGCCTTTCCGAACGTTCGTTCTATAATGGCAACGTCCCTCAGCGTGAGAGGATGGTGGTTGTCTTGACCAACCTTTTGAGGGCACGGTCTCTCGCGAGTCGGACGGGCCGTAAAGGCTAGGCACCTCCGAAAGCCGTCCGACCGAAGGCGCATTTGCCGGTGCGCTTCCGCAGACCGCGGATGTCCGCGCCGCACAGGCGAAACCCGGCGAAGACGCAAAGACCGACGACCGGCGCAGGCATAAAGCGACCGGCCGGGGCAGGGTGGGGAAATCCTGCCGGGGCTGAAACCGGAAAACGGATGCAGGGCGAGAGAAAGCGGACCGGGCGGCGGTGCGAAGCCTGCGGCAACAGGCGGATGCCCGCCGTTTCCATGTCCAGCCTACACCTCCAGCACCACGGTCACGTCGACCCTGCCCTCGGAGCGCCTGAGGCTCGTGTCGACGCTGCGCCGCACGAGCTCGCCCAGGATCGCCTCGGTGGCCGCGTCTGCCAGCGCCTCCTCGGTCGCGCCCTCGGTGATGGGCTTGGCCGCCTCGAGGCCGATGGGCCCCAGGCCCATGATCATCCTGATGCGCGTCTTCTCTTCCATGATCTCTTGCATGATTGACTCCTAACTCTTTTGATTCTCCAACCCGCCCCCGCGGGCACGGGCACGCCCCGTTTGCGGGCGGACGCCATGTCCCGGTGGACTGCCCGGGCCGGCGCGCGCAACCGGCGGGCGCGCGGCCTCTCGTGTTGGTGGCACGGGGCGCTTAGGGGTGAAAGGAGGACACCTTAGCCCGTGCCCGCGGGAGCGGGTCGTGCTTCGCTATTCCTCGAAAAGGTCCTTTGCCGAGCATCCGAGGCGCTTGGCGACGTCTGCGAGCCTCTTGAGCGTCATGCCCTCAACCCCTTTGTCGCCGCACCATCGGCTTACGGTGACCTCGTGGACGCCCATCTCGGCCGCAAGCCGCCTCGCCGTCACGTGTCTGGACAGCATTGCCTCTTTAAGTTTCGACTTCATCGTGGAGACTCCTCGGAAATGCGGACATGTGTTCTAATACACAACATATGGTGTTAAACTTGCCTTGTCGGGCATGCATCCCACTGCATATCGACGTTTGGCCTACTGTCTAAGAGAACGGAGCTTTCATGGCCAATAACATCCACAAGCCCGGTGAAGACAACCAGCGTCCCGGAAGGTACGTTGAAGTCGGTCCACGCGGCGGCGCGGTAAGGGACCCGAGGGTCGTTCACATCGGCCCTGGTGACCGCCTTCCGCCGACCCAGGAACCCGGCAGAGGATGGGTTAGAAGGTAAAGGCTCTAAGAAGTAGCGCTTTCGAGGGCCCCGCGGGGGCCCTCACCCTATTTCGATCTTGCGACGCGACAGACACCAGCACCGCCCGAGAGCGTCGATTTGTATCCATGACTCGACCCACAGCCGTGCGCCCTCAACATACTTGGTCATGTAGTGGTGCATAAACACTGTAAACACCTCCCATCCGTCACCTTTCCCGCCGCCTTTCACTTCTTGGTGAGTCTGCGGCGGCCGTTCTATGCGGCTTTCAATGCGTTCTCGCTGCCCGCCGGCCCGATGCTCTGGGCGTCGCCATGGGGTATGCCGGACATCCGACCGGCAGCGGCGCTAGAGGAGCGGGACGATGGGCAGGGGTGGTGGGGCGGTCGGGTCACCTGAGGTGGGTTCCCCAGTAGATGAGCCACCCGCCGACGAAGCAGATGCACGCGGCGGCGATGACGGAAGCGACGGGGATCGTGTCCACCTACGCCACCCCCTCGAGCTCGCTGCGGGTCGCCGGGAACGGGGTCACCAGGTCCTCGACGGTGCATCCAAGAACGTCTGCGATAGCGCACGCGTAGTCGAGCCTGGGGGTGGCCTTGCCGTCCTCCCACGTCTTGACCGTGAAGCGCGAGCAGCCGATCCTGTCCGCGAGCTCCTCCTGGGTCATGTCCCTATCCCTGCGGATGCTGCACAGGCGCTTGGCGAAGACCTCGTCGGAGTAGTCGTGCGTCACCTGCGGTCACCTCCCCTCCCCGTTCGCAGGACGCCGGCCCCGACGCCGAGCAGGAAGCACCCGGCGAACCAGTACGGCACCCCCAGGAAGAGCGAGACGGCCATCAGGGCCGCTCCTGCGTAGACCGCTGGCATCTGTGGACCTCCTTCCATGATGTGAACGCAATTCTTTAACTCAAAGTGAGTTTATCTTCACGATAGTCACTATAAGTGAGGCTGTCAAGCTAATTCTCACTTTTTGTTGAAATTACCTCTCTATACGTGTAATATTCCAAGGCAAGGAGGCAAGAAGATGAACTTACAGTTAAAGCGTTTGCGCATACTGAAAGGTTTATCGCAGGATGAAATGGCTGATGCGCTCGGGATAAAAGTGAGCAGATATGGCTCATGGGAGCGCGGAGACAGAATGCTTAGTCTCTCCCAAGCCTGCCAGTGCGCGGACATACTCGACTGCACGGTCGACGAGATCGCGGGCAGGGACGCGCCGCCGAGGGGGCCTTCGTTCTCCGACCCCTGGCAGCGCGAGCTTAACGAGTGCTACGAGGCCGCCAGCGACCAGGGCCGCGGCACCATAGTCGACGTCGCCCGCGCCGTGCGGGCCACCACGGGAGAGGTACCCCAACGTCGTCGCGCTGCGTCCGAGGGGGTGGCGTAGGTGAACCCTGTGTTGTCGGTCATATCGTTCCTGGTCGGTTTGTTTGGCGCGAGCACGACCTTCTTGCTTGCGAAGGACGTCGGCGGCTTCTTCGTTCAGACGCCAATCGCCGCGTTTGGACTTTGCGCGATATGCTTCTCTGCGGGATACTGGGCGCATGCCTTAGTCGAGCGTTTCATCACGAAATCGCACGAGGACGATAACAGGAGACGCAAGGTTCGCTGGCGCGACATGGACCCGTTCATGCTCGAGTTCCTGATGGGCTTCACGGAGAAGCACGGGCCTCTACCCTACGCCGCCCAGGGAGGCGGCTGGCAGGTTCTCAGGGACGCGGGAGCCATCTTCGAATGCAAAGACACCGGATACGATCCAAACCGCGGGACATGGTGGTTCATCAACGAGGGATTCAGAAAGAAGGTAATCCGTCGCAAACGCTGGATCAAGAGGAGGATTTCGAAGATACGCGGAGACGACAGGTATGCGGTCGGCACTCCCATACCCGCAGGCAACCCGTTCGAGAATAAATAGGCCCCGGAATGTTATTACCAATCGCGACTGCTTGACGCAAGGAGGTTGACACACCATGTGGCTCATACAGTGGGCTGCGGAGAACGGCCTGTCGTGGCTCGTCTCCGACGGCACGGTCCTGGGCTTCGCCGCCGTGCACCCGGCGCAGTTCATCGTGCTTGCACTTATCTTCCTCGCCATCGGCTTCATGGTGGGGTACCTCGTTCGAGGAAAGATAACATCGGTCGAGGTGGCAAAGATTGACGCTACCGCCGAGGCGGAGATTCGAAAGAAAGAAGCCTTCGCACGGTTGGAAAAGGAGAAGCAACAGAGAGAGGAAGAGGAAAATGAGAAAAGGAGGCGAATCGCCGAGTCGGAAGAGGAGGAGGAAAGGGTTCGGCGCACTTCTGATGCCATAAGGCATCTGAACATAAACACGAAGGGCATCGTGTACATCATGTACAGCGAAGGCCGGTTTGACAACGACAACCCAATCGGTGCCGAATGGTATGAACCGGTCTTTGAAGCCCACAGGGAGCTGGGCAACCTAAAGTCATTAGGCATGGTCGACTACGAGACCACGCACGACGGAAGGTACAGATGGAGCCTAACCGACAGGGCGAAATCCGTTATCGACCGCAATCCCGAGCTTCTTGAAGAGGGAAGAAAATACGTCGAAGCAATTCGATGCAGCTCTGATTAAAGCATTCGGCAGGTTTGAAACCGCAAGAATTGCCCCCGCGCCGAGATCCGCCAAGATGTGCGGCGCGGGGGCGGTACCCCCACCAGTCAGAGGAGGCGACACCATTATGGCATTTGAAGACGATTAATCCCACCGCCGACAGCGAAATATCCGATTTCGAGCCGAGAGGCGGCGGTGGAGCATGCCGAAAGTGCTTGAGCGGCGCAGCCACTTCGGCTGCGTCGAGGAGGTCGTGAAGGGCAGGAAATACCGCCTGCGATGGTGGCAGGACACCCCGCAGGGGCGCCGCCGCATGTCTGAGATGTTCTACGGCACCCGCCGCGAGGCGAAGGCCCGCATGAGCGAGCTCGAGGTGCTCTACGGGCGCGGAGGGGCGCGCGGCGGCTGCCCGACCGTCGGCCGCGTGTGGGAGGAGGACTACCTCCCCTTCCTGGATGCCATGATCGCGGCGGGGCGCGCCAAGGCGGGCACGAAGGACACCTACACCCAGATATGGCGGAAGCACGTCGGCCCCGCCTTCGGGCGCGTCCCGGTCGACCAGGTCAGGACGGCCGACGTGCAGGGGTGGCTGCTCGGGCTCAGCGAGTCGGTGGGCATGACCGCAAAGGCGGTCTTGAAGAACGTCATGGACCGCGCCGTTATGGCCGGCCACATCCAATCAAACACAGTGGGAGGAAAGATGATCTACTCGACGAAGAGGGCCAAGAGGTCCAAGGACACGTGGGACCTGGAGACGCTTTCAAGGGTCGACGAGGCGATGCGCGGGCACGCCCTGGAGGCCGCGTACCTCCTGCAGGCGCACGCCGGCCTGCGCGTCGGCGAGTCCCTGGCCGTCCGGCCGCTCGACGTGGCCTTCGTGGAGACCGAAAAAGGTCTGGCCGCGGCGGTGTCGGTGTCGGCCACGGTGCGACCCGACGGCACGCTCGGGCCGACGAAGACTGGAAAGGGGCGCACCGCCTACATGGCCGAGCCCTGGAGCCTGCGGCTGCGCGAGCTATGCGGCGCGGCCGGCTCGCCCGACGAGTACCTGACCGGGGGCGCCTTCGGGCCGTACACGGTCATAAGGTGCGGGACGGTCTGGAAGTCGGCCGAGCTGCCCGAGGGCGTCGGCAGGATACCGATGCGCAACCTGCGGCCCAGCTTCGAGTCCTACATGCGCTGGGAGCTCGACGTTCCCCTGAAGGCCCTCCAGAGGGTGCTCGGGCACGCCGGGAGCTCGACCACCGAGAAGAGCTACGACAGGCCGATGGAGCGCGACGTCATGGCCGCCGCGCTTCCCAGAAAGGTGGCCCGCAGGAGACTTTCTGAAGGCGATAGGGACAAATAAGGACACAATCTGTTATTCATGCAGGTAGATGGGTTGCAATTATTAAGATTGCTTAATCCATCTGGCATAACTGTGGCACCCGGGTGTATGCATAGGGCGTAGGGTAGACTGAACGTAGACGAGAAGATACCCGAACGGGCCCTTCGCGCAAAACCGGCCGAACGCGGCCGCACCGCACAACCGCCGTCGCGCGCGGGCCAACAAGGAAGGACGGGCTGCATCATGGCATATGAGACGAACTGGCTGCACAACCGCATCGCGCTGGGAACCGCCGCGCTGCTCGCCGGGACCGCCCTCGCCATGGGCGGGATCGCCCTCGCCCCGACGGGGGCGTCGGCGGACGACGCCGCCCCGATGACCGTCTCGGCGGCCGACGGCATCGTTGAGGTGTCGGTCGGCGGCACCTTCAACACGAGTTCGGCCGAGGGCATGTTCGGCCGCATCAACGACATGCGCTCCGAGGCCGACGCCGCTCCCCTCTCGTGGTCGACCGGCCTCGAGGCGGCCGCCCAGCAGCGGGCCGTCGAGTGCGCCCTAGCGGGCGCCGGCGCCGCCGTTTCGAACGGCGAGATCGTCGCCGTCGGCTCGGACGCGACCGCCCTGCTCGACGCCTGGCATAGCCAAAAGGACGCCTATGCGGAAGACGAGGGCGACCCTGCGGCGGCCGCATACGCCAACCTCGTGTCGTCCGGATTCTCCGCGGTCGGCGCCGCGTCGTACACGGCCGCCGACGGGACGACCTACGTCGTCGTCGAGTTCGGCACCGACGCGTCCGCCACGGGGACCGTGGCGCCCGACGGCGCCTCGGCGACCGCGGCGGTGCCCGCAAGCAGCCTTGACTGCCTGATCGACGCGCCCGTCTCCCTCGAGACGGGAACATCCGGGACGGTCTACTATGAGCTCTCCTACAACGGCTCCCCCGCCGTCACCAGCCAGACGCCGACCTGGACCTCGGACAACCCCGGCGTCGTGAGCGTCGACGCGAACGGCGTGCTCTCGGCCGTCTCCGAGGGCACGGCGACGGTCTCCCTCACGGTCGGCGGCGTCGTGGTGGGCGGCGTGACGATCGAGGCGGTGTCCCCGACCGCGCTCTCCGCCGCGCTGCCGGACGCCTCGACCTCCCTTGACGTCGACTACGGCGTCGACCCCACGCCGCTGCTCCCGCAGACCGCCACCGTCACCTGGTCCAACGGGGCCGCGACCGAAGAGCCGGTGGCATGGAACGCCGTCGACCCCGCGAGCTACACCACCCCCGGCGGCACCTTCGCCGTCGAGGGGACCGCGGCGGGATTCCCGGTCAGCGTCAGCGTGACCGTCGGACCGCTGTACATCGTCGACGTGGTGCAGCCCGCCGACGTCGTGACCGAGCGGGGCGTCCCCGCCGAGCTGCCCGCCACGGCGACGGCGACGATGGCCGACGGGAGCACCTCCGAAGTCGCGGTGTCCTGGGAGGCGGTCGACCAGTCCGCATGGAGCTCCGAAGCCGGCGGCTTCGACGTTGTGGGATGGGTCGAAGGCTGGGACCAGCCCGTCTCGCTCCACGTCGTGCTGAACGCCCCCGAGCCGGAG
>DBEYOB010000028.1:0-12412 GCA_048173955.1 Coriobacteriales bacterium | reverse complement strand
GCACCGACGGGGCGCCGCAGGGCGCCGCGGCCCCGCGCGCCGCGAGAACCCTGCGCGCCGTGTTCATGGGGACGCCCGAGTTCGCGCTCGGCGCCCTGCGCGCGCTGCACGGCGCGCCCTTCGTCGAGGTCGTGCTCGTCGTGACCCGGCCTGACGCCGCCTCGGGGCGCGGCAAGGCGCTCCTGCCCTCGCCGGTCAAGGCGCTCGCCCGCGAGCTGGGCTACCCGGTGCTCGAGACCAAGACGCTGCGCACCTCCGAGGTCCAGGCCCGCCTCGCCGAGGCGGGGGCCGACGTGTTCTGCGTCGCCGCCTTCGGCGCGATCCTGCCGCGCGAGGTGATCGAGATGCCGCCTCTGGGCTGCCTTAACGTTCACGCGAGCCTGTTGCCGCGCGGGCGCGGCGCCGCCCCCATGCAGCGCGCCCTGCTCGAGGGCGAGCCGCGCCTGGGCTACTCCATCATGCGCATCGAGGAGGGGCTCGACACGGGGCCCTACTGCATCCAGGGCTCGGTCGAGGTGGGGGAGCGGACCTACCCCGAGGTGTCGGCCGAGCTGTCCGACCTGGGCGGCGCGGCGCTGGTCGAGGCGCTGCGCTCGTTCGTCGAGGGCGACGGGCCGGCGTGGACCGCGCAAGACGACGCCCTGGCGACCCACGCCGACAAGATCGCCAAGGCCGAGGTGCTGCTCGACCCGACGGCCTCGGCGGACGTCAACATGCATCGCGTGCAGGCGTCGAGCGACGCCGCCCCGGCGCGCTGCTCCGTCGCCGGGAGGACCCTGCGCGTCGTGCGCGCGCACCGTCCCGGGGCGCTCGAGCTCGTCGACCTCGCCGCCGACGGGTGCGCCCTCCCGTCTGCGGGGGGCGTCCTCTGCTCGCACGGGCGCGTCCTGCTCGGCTGCTCGGAAGGGGTCCTCGAACTGCTCGAGGTCAAGCCCGACGGCAAGCGCGCCATGGCGGCGTCCGAGTTTGCGGCCGGCGTGCGCGGCACCGACGCGTCGTGGGAGGCGATCTAGATGACGGGTGCGTCCGCGGCGCGCAAGGCCGCCTACGAGGTGCTGTTTGCCGCCCACGAGCGCGACGCCTACGTGCGCGAGCTCATGAACTCGTCCAACCCGCCCGAGACGCTGGCGAACCTCTCGCCCGAGGACCGCGCGTTCGCCCTGCGGCTCGCGCTCGGCGTCACCTCCACCAAGGGGACGCTCGACGAGCTGATCGAACGGTTCGTCACCCGCTCCGGCGACATCAACCCCAAGGTGAACTGCGCCCTGCGCATCGCCGCCTACGAGATGCTCTTTCTGGACAAGGCGCCCCACGCCGCGGTGAGCCAGGGCGTCGAGCTCGTCAAATGGCGCGCCAAGAGCGCGGCGGGCTTCGCGAACGCGGTGCTGCGCCGCGTGGGGGAGCACGCCGCCTCGTTCATGGCCGAAAGCGCCGCCCACCGCTTCGGGCTCCCGGCATGGTTGCTCGAGCGGGTCCAGGCCGACCTGGGCGCCGACGCCGCCGACGCGTTCGGCCGTGCCTGCCTCGACCCGGCGCCGGTCTTCGTCGCGAACGTCCCCATGTGGATCTCGGACGAGCGGGCGCCCGAGGCGCTGGGTGCGGCGGGGCTGAAGGTGCGCCGGTGCGGCGCCGTCCCGGGGGCATGGCAGGTCGAGAACCCCTCCGCCGTGGCGCGCTGCAAGCTCGTCGAGGAGGACCAGGTCGTCGTCACCGACTACGGCGCCCAGGCGGTCGCGTTCCTGTCGGCCCCCGAGCCGGGCGAACGCGTGCTCGAGGTGGGCAGCGGGCGGGGGACCAAGACGATCCTGCTCGCCGGCCACGCCCACCGCGCGCGCGGCGCGGCGCGCATCTGGGCGCTCGACGTGCACGCCTACAAGGCGCGCCTCGCTTCCGAGCGCCTGCAGAAGGCGCGCGTGCCCGAGGTGCGCCAGGTGACGGGCGACGCCTGCGACCTCGGCGGCATCGCCGACCTGCCGCCTGCCTTCGACCGCATCCTGGTCGACGCGCCCTGCTCGGGCACCGGGACGCTGCGCCGCCACCCCGAGATCACCTGGTCGCTGCGCTCCGTCGACGTCGAGACCTGCGCCGAGCTCCAGCTCGCCATGGTGCGCTCCGCCGCCGCGCGCCTGGCGCCGGGCGGCATGCTGACCTACGCCACCTGCTCGGTGCTGCGCGAGGAGAACGAGGACGTCGTGGCCGCGTTCCTCGAGAGCCCCGAGGGGGCGGGCTTCGAGGTCGTGCCGATCGCCGAGGCCGTCCCCGAGGGGAACGGGTTCGCCGTCGACGAGATGGACGAGCGGTCCACGCCGGAGGGGTACCTGCGCACCTATCCCGCGCCCGGCTCGTGCGACGGGCACTTCTGCGCCTGCCTGCGCAGGGCGCGGTAGGGAGGTCGTGGCATCCGGCCCGCCCGTCTTTGCAAGCAAGGCGCCTCCGGGGCTTCGTGCTCCCCGGAGGCGCCTTGCGTTTGGACGCGGATCGGTTGCGGCCCGAAGGCCGCCTTCGCCTTGGAAATGCGGCGGGACGAGCGGATTGGGACGGACGGGCCGGCATCCCAACCCCGGGGCAGGGTATGCCCCGCCCTGCTAGTCGGCCTTTGCCGCGGGCGCCTTCGCGGGGGAGCTCGGCTTGTCGGAGGACTTGGCCATCGCGGTCTCGCCCTTCTCCGACTTCTTGATCTCCTTCGACCCGCTCGAGGTCTTGGCGAGCTCGGTCGACTCCGAGCTGCCGCTCGTGCCCTCCGTGCTGCCCTTTTTGCCCCGCTGGTCGGTGTTGTAGAAGCCGCTTCCCTTGAACACGATGCCGCTCACGTCGAAGACGCGCGTGGCGGGCGCCCCGCAGGAGGGGCAGGTCACTTCGGGATGCTCGCGCATGCCGTGCTCGATCTCGAACACGGTGTCGCAGGCTGTGCAGCGGTAGTCGTAACGGGGCATGTGCAGACCTCTTCGTTTGCTCGTGGTGGTCCTTTCGCCGCCGGGCCGGACGCGGGGCGGACGCCCGGGAGCGGGCTCGGCGGGATGAAGACCTCGTTGTTTTTTGTCCGTTCATACTGTATCCAATCGCATCCCGCGCATATCGCTGTTGACCCGGGTTCCATATGCTTTACGATTTGCTGGCGCCCCCCTTCTTCGCCGCCGCGCCCTTGCGCGCCGCCGCGAGCGGGGCGACGACAGCATCGGGAGCCGCGCCAGGCGGCTGAGAGGCGGCCCGCCATGCGGCCGCGACCGAAGACGACCGTGCCGGTAATGCGGCACGAGCAAAGGAGGCCTGCAATGGCAGCTGAGTTCGGAGCGCGTCTCGAGTCCGTCCATTCGACCGTGCCGCTGGTGCACTGCATCACCAACTACGTGACGGTGCACGACGTCGCCAACGTCCTCATAGCGTGCGGCGGCTCGCCCATCATGAGCGACGAACCTGCGGACGTGGCCGACATCACGTCGATCTGCGGGGCGCTCTACGTCAACATCGGCACCCTCAACGCCCGTACGATCGAGGGGATGGAGGTCGCCGCGGCGCGCGCGGCCGAGCTCGGGCATCCCATCGTGCTCGACCCGGTGGGCGCCGGCGCGAGCGCCCTGCGCACCGAGACGGCGGCGCACCTGCTCGAGACCTACCCGGTGTGCTGCGTGCGCGCCAACATGAGCGAGATCAAGGCACTCGCCATGGGCAGCTCCACGACCCGCGGGGTCGACGTCGCCCCCGACGATGCGGTGACCGACGGCAACCTCGACGAGATGGCCGCCTTCGTGCGCCGCTTCAGCGCGGCGAGCGGCGCGGTGGTGGTCGCCTCCGGCGCGATCGATCTGGTGAGCGACGCCGAGACGACCTACGCGATCCGCAACGGGCATCCCCTCATGGGCCAGATCACCGGGTCGGGCTGCATGCTGAGCGGCGTCGTCGCAGCCTACGTCGCCGCGAACCCCGAAAGCCGCCTCCAGGCGGCCGCGGCGGCCGTCTCGATGTTCGGCCTCGCCGGGGAGCTCGCCGCAGCGCGCGCCGAGCGCGACGGGGCGGGCAACGCGACCTACTCGAACTACCTCATCGACGGGGTGTTCGGGATGGACGCGGCGACGCTCGAGCGCGGGGCGCGCCATGATCTGCGATAGCCCCGGGGCGGGGGGGCGGCCGGCGCCCCGGGGGGCATCCCCCTACGACAAGGGCCGTCTTGCCGCCGACCTCGCTCTCTACGCGGTGACGGACTCGCGCTGGCTGGGAGGGCGCGCCCTCGAGGACGTCGTGGGGGAGGCGATCGAGGGAGGGGTTTCCTTCGTCCAGCTGCGCGAGAAGGGCGCGACGCACGGGGAGCGCTGCGGGCTCGCTCGGCGGGTGCTCGCCGTGTGCCGCGCCCGCGGGGTGCCCTTCGTCGTGGACGACGACGTCGCCTGCGCCCTCGAGGTGGGGGCGGACGGCGTCCATGTGGGTCAGGGCGACATGGCCGCGCGCGAGGCGCGCCGGCTGCTCGGACCCGACGCCATTGTGGGCGTCTCGGCCCAGACCGTCGACCAAGCGGTCAGGGCGGTCGAGGACGGGGCCGACTACCTGGGGGTGGGCGCCGTGTTCCCCACGGGCACCAAGGGCGACGCCGACGACGTCGGCGTCGCGGGGCTCGCGCGCATCTGCGGCGCGGTCGACGTCCCGGTGGTCGCCATCGGCGGCATTTCCTCCGGAAACGTCGCGGGCCTTTCGGGAACCGGCGCGTGCGGGGTGGCGGTCGTGTCGGCCATCTTCGCGGCGCCTGACCCGCGCACGGCGGCCCGGGGGCTGCGCGGGGCCGTTCGGGACTGGAGCGGAGCGTGACGGAAGGCCTTCGGGTTTCGGGAAAGGCGGCGGGCATGGATCTCAGACGCGTCCTCACCATCGCGGGGAGCGACTCCTCCGGCGGTGCGGGCATCCAGGCGGACCTCAAGACGATCGCCGCGTTCGGGCTGTACGGGGAGAGCGCGATCGCGTCTTTGACCGCGCAGAACACCTGCGGGGTCGACGGCGTCCTGGACGTGCCCCCCGCCTTTCTGACCAGGCAGGTCGACGCGGTCTTCTCCGACATACGGCCCGACGCCGTGAAGGTCGGGATGCTCTCGACGGCGGAGAACGTGCGCGCCGCCGCCGCGGCCCTCGCGCGCCACAGGGCGGAAAACGTCGTCGTCGACCCCGTCATGGTGGCGACCTCGGGCGGCTCGCTCATGCGCGGCGACGCCTTCGGGGCGCTGGTCGACGACCTTTTGCCGCTGGCCGACGTCGTGACGCCGAACCTGCCCGAGGCCGTCGCGCTCGCGGGGCTCGAGGGCGAGCCGGACGGCGTCGAGGGCATGGTGGAGGCGGCGCGGGCGATCGCGCGGCTCACCCCCGGCGCCGTGCTCGTGAAGGGCGGGCACCTTTCGGGCGGCCCCGAGAGCGCCGACGTCCTGCTGGCCCCCGGGTCGGACGAGCCCGTCGTGCTGCGCGCGCCCCGCGTCGACACCGCGAACACCCACGGCACGGGCTGCACCCTGTCGAGCGCCATAGCCTGCGGCCTGGCCGAGGGGATGCCGCTCGAAGGGGCCGTCCGCAGGGCGAAGGCGTATGTGGGGCGCTGCCTGGCGGCCGGCCTCGACCTGGGGGCGGGCGGGGGACCCATGGACCACATGGCCCCCTGGCGCCTGGGGCGGCCGACGGGGGCGGACGCCGCGTGCCCCGCCGCCGCGGCCGGCACGGCGGTTCGCGCCCTGGTCGTGGGGGGCTCCCCGATGCGCCCCTCGCCCGAGCTCCTGAGGGCGCTCGTGCTCCAGGCGGACGTCGTCGTGGCCTGCGACTCGGGGGCGGACGCGTGCCGCGGGGCGGGCATCCGCGTCGACGTCCTGGTGGGCGACCTGGACTCCGTCTCGCCCGAGGGGCTGTCCTACGCGCGCATGTGCGGCGCGGAGGAGCACCTCTGCTCCTGGGAGAAGGACGACACGGACCTGGGACTTGCGGTCGCCTGGCTGAGGGAGCGCTGGCCCGAGGGCGTGCGGGCGACTTTCACCGGCGTCTGCGGGGGGCGCGCCGACCACGGGCTGGCGGTCTGGGGGCTGCTGGCCCGGGCCGCCGACCTCGGCGCCGTCGTCGAGGAGGACGACGCCTCCTACCGCGTGCTGGTCGCGGGGTCGGCCCGGGGAGGCACCTGGCGCCTGCGGCCCTCCGACGCGGGGCGCACGGTGAGCGTCGTGGCGCTTGCGGGCGGGACGTGCGTGAGCGAGGTCGGGATGCACTGGGGACTCGACCACGCCATGCTCGACGTGCTCGACGACCTGGGGGTCTCCAACATCGTCGTCGCGCCCGACGCGCGGGTGGCCGTGCACGGGGGGTGCGCGCTCGTCGCGCTCCTGCGCGCGCGCGACGACAAGGGGCGCGCCGTCCTGTAGCGCCCCGCGGCGCGGGCGGCGGCCCTAGCGCCCCGCGCCCGCCAAAAACTCCTCGAGCTCTCCGAGCCGCCTGCGGGCGTAGCGCCTGCCGGCCTCGAAGCTCGCCTCGAACTTTGCGGGGGACCACTCGAAGCGCCCCAGGTTCTGCTCGTCCATGCGGAACACGAAGGCGCGGCCTTCGTCCTCGGCGCGCTCGACGCGGCGGATCGAGACGTTGTAGTACTCGTGGCGCTTGAGCATGGCCCGCTTGAGGGCGGGGTAGGGCTTGAGGACGTGGCGCAGGTACAGCTCGAGGTGCTGCGGGGGCTTCACGTAGCCGCGCGGGCGCGACAGGACCAGGACGTGGTGGGAGAAGCCGTCCTCCTCCGCCTTGTCGAGGGGTATGGAGTCGCGTATGCCGCCGTCGGCGTAGACGCGGCTGTCGACACGGGCCTGCGGCATCACGAAGGGGATGCTCGCCGAGGCGACGATGCGCTCGCGCAGGGCCTGCGGGCCGGCGGCGAAGTCGTCCCGGTCCCACCAGACGAGCTCGCCGGTCGCGGCGTCGGTCGCCGGTATCAGCAGGCGGGAGCCCGACGCCATCACGCCCTCCCAACAGTCGCCCGCCAGGGCGTCGATGAAGGGGTCGGTGCGCACGAGGCCCTCGAGGGGCCGCACGAGGCCCCTCGGGTTGACGAAGCTCGCAAGCGAGGGGTCCATCGCCGCGAAGTCGGGGGAGATGGACCCCGACGTGTAGGCGGCGGCCACGAGGGCGCCCGAGCTGACCCCGATGACGTAGGAGAAGGACACGCCCGCCTCGAGCAGCTCCTGGAGCAGACCGCCCGCGAAGAACCCGCGCATGCCGCCGCCCTCGACGACGAGGGAGACCGGCCCCGCCGCGCGCATCCGCGCCTCCGCCGCGCTCATCGGGCCGCCTTCCTTCCCCGCACGTTCCTCCCGGGGCGATGCGGGGGCTTCCAGCCGTCGGCGTACATCCCCAGCGTCGTCTCGTAGGCGTCGTACACGGCGGCCGAGGCGCGCTCCCAGCCGTTCTCAAGGGCCTCGGCGAGGCCCCGCTCGGCGATCCGCGCGGAAAGCTCCCGGTCGGCGAGCAGGCGCTCGAGCGCGGAGGGGAGCGCGGAGGGGTCGCGCGGGTCGTACACCAGGCCGTTGTCGCCGTCGCGGATCTGCTCGACGGTCGCCGGGCTCGCGGCCGCGACGACGGGCGTGCCCGACGCCTGCGACTCGAGGATCACGAGGCCCAGCGTCTCGGTCGTGCTCGGGAACACGAACGCGTCGGCCGAGGCGAACGCGGAGGAGAGCTCCTCGCCCCCCATGAACCCCGTGAAGACGGTCTGGGTGCCGGCGAACAGCTCCTTGAGCTTTCCGAGCGCGGGGCCGTCGCCCACGACGGCGAGCGACCATGCGGGATGGGAGCGGATGACGGGCTCGAGGCTCTCGAGGTCCTTCTCCGCCGAGACGCGCCCGACGTAGACGAGCAGGGGGCGCTCGGGGTGCCCCCCGGTGAGCCGCTCGCGCATCCGCAGGTCCGCGTAGCGCGGGCTGCGGGCCGCAAGGTCGACGCCGCGCGGCAGCACCGCGACGTTGCGCACCCCGGTCGCCTCGAGCTTGCGGCGCATGGCGCGGCTCGTGACGAGGGTGAGCGGGGCCAGGTTGTTCTCGCGGCGCTGGTACCAGTCGAGCAGGGGCCTGAAGGCGCGCATCGGGCCGTAGTAGTCGAGGTAGCTCGACAGGTCGGTGTGGTACGAGGTGACCAGCGGCACGCCGCGGCGCGTGCACCACGCGACGGCCGGCATGCCGACGAGCGCCGGCTGCCAGACGTGCACGATATCGGGCGCGAACGAGCCGAGGTGGCGCGCGACGCGCGGCGAGGGGGTTCCCCAGGGCCGCGACCTGTAGAGCGGCCAGGTGATCGCCTTCACGCCGAGCACGGGCACGCCCCGGTAGTCGTCGACCCCCAGGTCGGGGGCGACGACGCAGAGGTCGTGCCCGTGCTCGGCGAGCCAGTCGACGGTGTGGGTGAGCCTGGTCACCACACCGTCGACCGACGGCAGGAACGTTTCTGTGACGAGTGCGATTCTCATGTGGCCGGAACGGCTACTTCCAGGACGGGGAGTTGCAGATGACGGAGGCGTCGATGCGGTCGGCGTTCTCCTGGGCGGTCTTGATGAGCGCCGCCAGCGTCTCGTCGTCGAGCGGGTGCGGCTCCAGGCCGAGGGCGGGAAGCGCGGTGTGCACGACGTTGAAATAGTGGTCGTCCTCGCGCTCGACGCGGGGGTTGGGCATGTGCTCGATCTGCACGTCGATGCCCATGCTGGCGGCGACGCGCTGGACGGCCTGCGCGAGCTGGTTGACGCTGAACCACTCGGTGATCTGGTTCATGACGCGCATCTTGCCGGGCTCGGCGGGGTTCTCGCAGGCGAGCTGGATGCAGCGCACCGTGTCGAGGATGTTGATGTAGCCGCGCGTCTGGCCGCCGCGGCCGTAGACGGTCAGGGGATGGCCCACGGCCGCCTGGACCACGAAGCGGTCGAGCGCGGTGCCGAACACGCCGTCGTAGTCGAAGCGGTTCGCCAGGCGCGGGTCGAGCAGCGTCTCGGGCGTGTGGACGTTGTAGACGACGCCCTGGTTGAGGTCGGTCGCGCGGATGCCCCAGGTGCGGCAGGCGAAGTAGATGTTGTTGGAGTCGTGGACCTTGGTGAGGTGGTAGAACGAGCCCGGCGACTTGGGGTAGAGGAACGTCTCGGTGCGGCCGTTGTGCTCGACGGTGAGGTAGCCCTCCTCGATGTCGATGTTGGGCTGGCCGTACTCGCCCATGGTGCCGAGCTTCACGAGGTGGCACTCGGGCGCGTGCTCCTTGATGGCGTAGAGCACGTTGAGGTTGCCGATGACGTTGTTGTCGTGAGTGTAGACGGCGTGCTCGCGGTCGATCATGGAGTAGGGGGCGCTGCGCTGCTCGGCGAAGTGCACGAAGGCCTCGGGGCGCACCTGGCGGAAGACTTCGGAGAGGAAGTCGTAGTGGGTGAGGTCGCCCTCGTAGACGGCGATGTCCTTGCCCGAGACCTCCTTCCACGCGGCGACGCGCTCGGCGAGCGGGTAGATGGGCGTCACCGAGTCGGTGCCCAGCTCCCGGTCGATCTTGCGGCGCGCGAAGTTGTCGACGATGGTCACGTCGTGACCCGCCTTCGACAGGTAGAGCGCCGTGGGCCAACCGCAGAACCCGTCGCCGCCTGCCACGATAATCCTCATGGGCCGTGCCTCCTTCTCCGGATGCGGCCACCGCGCGCTCGCCGGGCCGCCCTCGCTTGCAACCTTCTCTTCTTACAAAAATGTCGCGGTCGCGTCGGTGCGACCGGCGGGAATGATCCTACCATTATGCCTGCTCGGCCCCGGGCGTCGACTCCTGTGGAGACCTCTTCATAAACAATGGCTGACAAATTGGATAGATTGTCGTCTTTTGTTGTATTAGCATACCCCTGCTTCGTCGATTGGATGTGGAGTTTTGCACAAAGGCCCGATGCTGTGCTAGACTCCCGAGGTTGTCGATTCTAGTTAGCGGTCCATGCCGCGCATCACACTGTGCGAAGGAGTTTCCGAAATGTCGAGAGTCTGCGAGGTCTGCGGCAAGCACCCGGTGGCCAGCCGCTCCATCAGCCACTCCCACCGCGTCACCAACCGTAGGCACGTCCCGAACATCAAGGACGTCTACGTCGTCGTCGACGGCGAGCGCCGCAAGATGAAGGTCTGCACCAAGTGCCTCAAGGCCGGCAAGGTCGTGCGCGGCTAAGAACCCGTGCCCATGCATGGGACGAAGGCCTCCTGCGGGAGGCCTTTTTTGTGCGGGGAGGCCGCGCCGCGCGCCGCTGGCGGGCGACCGTCGGGGCGGGGTATACTGAATCCACGGCCGGGCACGGACGCCGCGCCGCGGGGTGCGGCGAGCAGTAAGGAGCTTCGTATGGACACCAGGGTCAACGGGAGTCTGACCGTCTCCGACGACGTCCTCGCGGACCTCGTCGGCTACGCGGCGAAAGGGTGCTACGGGGTGGTCGGCATGGCGGCGCCCGCGCCCGCCACGGTCCAGGAGGGCATCGCGGGCCTGCTGCCCGCCCAGCGCCTGCGCCGCGGCGTCGAGGTCGCGCGCGCCGAGGACGGTGGGCTCTCCGTCGCGCTGCACGTGGTGCTCGAGTACGGCGTGAACATCGCCGCGGTCTCGCAGAACCTCGTCGACGCCGTGAAGTTCGTCCTGAAGGACGTCGCCCAGATCGACGACGTCGAGGTGGCCGTGCACGTTGACGGCATGAAGGTACGCGAGCCGTAAAGCCGGCCGACTACGGAGAGTGTTCCCGATGATAGAGCAGACTGTCCGTTCCAGCTTCGTGGCGGCCGCGCAGGCCGTCAGGGACCGCAGCGAGGAGATCAACCGGCTCAACGTGTTCCCCGTCCCCGACGGCGACACGGGCACCAACATGGCCCTGACGCTCGCCACGGTGGTCGGCGAGCTCGAGCAGCTGCCGCCCGACGCGACCATGGCCAAGGTCGCCCACGCCGTGACGCACGGCTCCCTGATGGGGGCGCGCGGCAACTCGGGCGTCATCACGAGCCAGATCCTGCGCGGCCTGTCCGAAGGGCTTGCCGACGCCAAGGGCACCGTCGGCACCCCCGAGGTGGCGGCGGCGTTCCGCCGTGCGGTCAAGGTCGCGTTCCAGGCCGTGCGCAAGCCGGTCGAGGGGACCATCCTGACCGTGCTGCGCGACGTGGGCAAGGCCGCCGACGCGTGCGAGAAGCGCAAGGCGGGCCTCGCGGACACGCTCGACGCCCTCGTCGCCGAGGCGTTCGACTCGGTGGCACGCACGCCCGACCTGCTGCCGGTGCTCAAGGAGAACGGCGTCGTCGACTCCGGGGCGTTCGGGTTCGCGGTGTTCCTCGAGGCGTTCTGCAACGCGACGCTCGGCCGCGCCCAGAGCTCGCGCCAGGCGAGCCGCGCCATGGCGCAGGCGACCGCGAAGGTCGACATCGAGCTCAACGACGACTGGGAGGGCTCGGAGTTCCGCTACTGCACGGAGTTCCTCTTCAACGCGGCGCGCCCCTTCGACGAGGACGCCGTGCGCGACTTTTTGGCATCTTTGGGCGACTGCGAGCTTCTGGTGGGGACCTTCCCCGACTACAAGATCCACGTGCACACCGACCGCCCCGACCGCGTCCTGTCCCGCATGCTCGACCTCGGCCAGGTCTTCAAGGTGTTCATCCACAACATGGACATGGAGGCCCACGAGCGCACCGAGAAGATAGCCCAGGACAAGGCGGCGGGCGGCGCGGCGCGGAAGCCACTGGGCGTCGTCGCGGTCGCGGCCGGGTCGGGGCAGGCCGAGATCCTGCGCTCGCTGGGCGTCGACGTCGTCGTCGAGGGCGGCCAGACGATGAACCCCTCGACCGCCGACCTGCTCGAGGCCGCCGAGCGCGCGAACGCCGAGGCGGTCATCGTGCTGCCCGACAACGGCAACATCGTCATGGCCGCGCAGTCCGCGTGCGGCGCGGCGGCGTTTCCCATGGCGGTCGTTCCGACGCGCAGCGTGCCCCAGGGGTTCTCCGCCATGTTCGCGTTCGACCCCGACGCGGGCCTCGAAGAGAACGCGCGCGCCATGGCCGACGCGCTCGAGGGGGTCCACGACGGCGAGGTCACCCGCGCGGTGCGCGACTCCCAGGCCGCGGACGGGACGCCGATCCGCTGCGGCGACGTCATCGGCATCGTCGACGACGCCATCCGCGTGGTGGGGTGCGACGTCGAGGACGTCACCGTGCGCATGGTCCGCCTGATGCAGGACGAGCTCGACGGCGACACCCTGACGGTGCTCGCGGGGTGCGACCTCGACCAGGAGGGGCTCGACGCGCTCACGGCCTCGCTCGAGCGCGCCGTCCCCGACCTCGAGATCGACGCCCACCGCGGCGAGCAGCCGCTCTATCCCGTCGTCCTCTCGCTCGAGTAGGCCGCCGTGGGCGCCCCATCGGCCGCGGGTCCCGTCGGGGCGGCCGTCGAC
>DBEYOB010000027.1:0-4230 GCA_048173955.1 Coriobacteriales bacterium | reverse complement strand
CGCCTAGGGCCTGCGCGCTGACTTGAAACGCCGAAATTGGCTCCAGGTAGCCCTGCTATCTCGCATCCCACACCCCGTATAGTTGAAGATTCAACTGTAGCCCCATAGGCTGAACCCATGAAATACTTCGGATTCCTGAGCTTCGGCCACTACTCGAACGGTGGCCGCCACAGCCTCACTGCCGCCGAGTCCCTTCACCAGGCGATCGACCTGTCCGTCGCCGCCGACGAGCTCGGCGTCAACGGCGCCTTCTTCCGCGTTCACCACTTCGCCCCGCAAGCGGCCGCGCCGATGCCGCTTCTCTCCGCCATTGCCTCGCGCACGAAGGCCATCGAGGTCGGAACCGGCGTCATCGACATGCGCTAGCGCATGTCTGAGTTATGGCGTTGGACGGAACACCTATTGCTTGCGGGCACGCGCAGCCCGCAGTCCGTTGGCGATGACGACGACTTCGGCGACCTCGTGCACGAGGACGACCGCTGCCAGGCCGAGCACGCCGGTGATCGCCAGCGGCAGCAGCACAGTGATGATCGCCAAGGACAGAACGATGTTCTGGTTGATGATCCTGCCGCCGCGGCGGGCGTGGCGCAGAGCCTGCGGGATGAGGCCGAGGTCGTGGCCGGTGAAGGCGACGTCGGCGGACTCGATCGCGGCGTCGGAGCCGGTCGCGCCCATCGCGATGCCCACGGTCGCCCCGGCCAGGGCGGGCGCGTCGTTGATGCCATCGCCGATCATCGCGGTCGGCGACGTCTCCGAGAACCCGGCGACGATACGAGCCTTGTCCTCGGGACGCAGCTCGGCGTGCACGTCGCCGATCCCGGCCAGCTTCGCCAGCGCAGCAGCGGTGCGGGAGTTGTCGCCGGTGAGCATGCTCACCTCGACGCCCTGGTCGCGCAGGGTCCGCACGACCTCGGGGACCTCGGGGCGCAGCTCGTCGCGGACGCCGATCGCCCCAGCCAGGAAGCCGTCGACGGTGACGAGCACGCAGGTCTGCCCCTCGGCCTCCAGGTCCTCGACCCGGGCCTTGAGCGGACCGGCGTCAATCCAGCGCGGACTGCCCACCGCCACCCTGCGGCCGTCGACCAGGCCACCGATGCCGTGCCCGGCCTCCTCGGCCACGTCCTGCGCGGCGGGGGTTCCCCGGCCCGCGGCGGCGATGGCGGCGGCGAGTGGGTGCGTCGAGTGCTGCTCCACGGCGGCAGCCCAAGCAAGCACCTGCGCATCGTCGAACCCATGGGCGGCGACGATGGCGGTTACCTCGGGCCGGTTGCGGGTCAGAGTGCCGGTCTTGTCCACGGCCAGGTGCCGGATACCGCCGAGGCGCTCGAAGGCGGCCCCGCTCTTGATGACGACGCCGAACTTGGTCGCCGCGCCGATCGCGGAGACCACGGTGACGGGCACCGCGATCGCCAGCGCGCAGGGGCTGGCCGCGACGAGGACGACCAGGGCGCGGGTGATCCAGGTCTCCGGGTCACCGAGCAGGGACCCGAGCACGCCGACGAGGACGGCGAGGACCATCACGCCGGGCACCAGCGGGCGGGCGATCCGGTCAGCGATCCGGGCTCGGTCGCCCTTCTCGGCCTGGGCCTGTTCTACCAGCTCCACGATCGTGGTCAGCGAGTTGTCGGTGCCCGCGGCGGTCGCCTCGACCTCCAGCACGCCGGCGCTGTTGATCGCGCCCGCCGACACCGCTTCTCCGGGCGCGACCTCGACCGGGATCGATTCACCGGTGATCGCCGAAGTGTCCAGGCTCGACCGGCCCGAGCGGACCAGCCCATCGGTCGCGACCCGCTCGCCAGGGCGGACCAGCAGCACGTCGCCGACGGCGATCTCCCTGGCCGGGATCGAGGTGGAGGTCCCGTCGCGCAGCACGGTCGCGGTCTCCGGCACGAGCTTCAGCAGCGCGCGCAGCCCGCCGCGGGCGCGGTCCATCGCCTTGTCCTCCAGGGCCTCGGCGATCGAGTAGAGGAACGCCAGCGCGGCCGCCTCCTCGACGTAGCCGAGGATCACCGCGCCCACGGCGCTGATCGTCATCAGCAGCGCGATCCCGAGCTTGCGCTTCACAACGAGATTCCGGATCGCACCGGGCACGAACGTGTACGCGCCCAGCAGCAGGCCCGCCCAGAACGCGACCAGCGCCGCGATGTGCAGCCCCGACCACTCCAGCGCCAGGCCGGTGCCGAACGCGACGCCGGAGAGGATCGGCACGACCAGGCCGGGATCACGCCACCACGGGCGCTCTGCCTCTTCTGCCTCGTCCGCGGGGCTGGTCGTTGGCTCGTCGCAGCCGCAGGCGGCGCTCACGAGGCGTCCCCCGAACTGCTCGCGGCGCAGCAGCCCGGCACCGAGCAGGCCGGGTCGATGCACGGCGCGCTCTCGTCCACGGCGAGGGTCACATCGACCAGTGCCGTCAGCGCCGCGGCCAGGTGCGGGTCGGCGATCTCGTAGCGAGTCTGGCGGCCCTCGGGCTCGGCGACCACGATCCCGCAGTCGCGCAGGCAGGTCAGGTGGTTGGACACGTTCGAGCGGGTCAGCCCCAGCTCGCGCGAGAGCACGGCGGGGTGGCTCGGGCCGTCAAGCAGGGACATCAGGATCCGGGAACGCGTCGGGTCGGCCATGGCCCGGCCGAGCCGGTTCATGACGTCAAGACGCGAAGCAATGGTCAGCATGCACTGAACTATACAGCAGCCGCTGACCTAATGTCCAGTTGTCGCGGCTGCCGCACGCGCTGCGCGCGCTTGCCCTCGTGAGGCGTGATCACCTCTTGCGCCAGCGGGGCCACTTCGGCATCCCGCGGCCCTTCCAGGTCTCCACGAGACCCGCAACCCAGCGGACGGACGCGAAGACCCCGTAGCCGGCCCCGGCGAGGCCAGTGCCGACCACGAGCCACCGACCGATGCCGAGACACACGCTCACGTCCACGTCCAGCGCCCACTGAACACCCGTGATGAGCCCGGCGATGCCCATCCAGAGACCGGCGACGACCATGGCCACCGGCAGGAGAACGAGGCACATCGCGGTGGCGGACCAGAGCTGTCGCGCCTCCAGCTTCGCCGTCGCGGCGATGATCCGCTCCGCCCGCGCGTTCGAGGCGTCGAGGCTCGCGGTCATCGTGGCCGAAGCCTCCCCGGCGACCTGCTCGACAGCCTTCTCGACCCGTTCCTCGGTGCGCTTCTCGATCCGCTGGACCGCGCCGCCGACCTGGCTCACGAGCTTCTGGTTCGCTGTGACCTGCGCCTTCAGACCCTCAATCGCCGAGGCCGTAGCCGCGCGATTCTTCTGCGCCTCCGCGACCAAGCTCCGCGACGCGGCGTTCAAGCTCTCGCCGTTGAGACTCTGCGCGAACTCGCCGAGCGTGCTCGCGATCTCGTTCTGCCTGCTCTCGATACTCGCGATCCTCGCGGACACGTCGCTGGAGGGCGAGGAGGTTGACGCCGGGGCCGTGATCCGCTCCAGCCGCCTCGTCGTCTCCTCGTCCATGACCTTCACGAACCCCGCGAGCTTCTTCTGCTGTTCGGTCAGCGTGGCGATCCTCGTGTTCTGCGCCTCGACGGCGGCGAGGATCGAGGTCAACAGCTCCATCGTCTCCGGACTGCCGAGCTGCTGCTGCGACTGCTCGGGCTCGTTCTGCTGCTTCAGCCTGTCGAGCGCTGCGCTCATGTTCCTTCTCCTTCTGCTGCTGGTGGTAGTCGAAGAACGCCTGCGCGCCCTCCGGGGTGAAGTCCGCCGAGAGGGCGCTCGCGCGCTTGCGGCGCTCGGCGCGGCCGGACTCGCCGCGGCGATCCTCGATGTAGAGCGTCCAGGTCTCTTGCCCGGCGCGCTTGCCCTTCTTGCTGACGGGGCTGTGCAACCGCATCCGCGGCACCCGCTCCCCGTCATCGCCGAGCCGCTGGTTCTGCTCCTCGATCACCGAGACCAGACCGGCCTTGTCCACCGCCCGGGGATCGGCCAGCGCCGCGCTCATCCGGTCGCCCATCTCGCGGTCGAGCGATCCCTCGGCGAAGTCCTCGCGGCGCAGCTCCCAGTCCTTCGGTGCGTGCTCCAGCCGCTTCACGACCGAGAGCCCGTGTTCTCGCATCAGCTGGTCGTTCGCCGACTGGACGCCCCGCTGATTCCCGGCCTTGCGGTCGTGGAACGTGCGATAGTCCGAGAGCGCCTTCCCCGTCCGGTTGTTGTGGTTGATGACCAAGATGTGGTTGTGCGGCTTCTTGCCCCGCCCATCCACATGAC
>DBEYOB010000026.1:0-9595 GCA_048173955.1 Coriobacteriales bacterium | reverse complement strand
GACATCGCCTATGCTTAAAAACGCGGTATGGATAACGGGGGCGAAGGGGTCGGTCGGATCCTATCTCGACGCCTTGCTCGAGAAGCGCGGCTACGAGGTGCTCCCCACCGACGTCGAGGTCGACGTGACAGATTTGGAGGCGGTCAACGAGTTTGCGGCGAAGAACCGTCCCGTGACCGTCATCAATTGCGCCGCCCTTGCCGGCCGCACCGTCTCCGACGACGATCCGACCGAGGCGTACCGCGTCAACGCCATCGGCGCGCGCAACGTCGCCATCGCCTCGGCCTCCGTCGGCGCGAAGCTCGTACACCTGTCGACCGACGACGTCTTTCCCCAGAACCTGCGCACCGCGGTCAACGAGTTCGACGCCCCGAGCCCCGACTGCGTCTACGGCAAGTCCAAGCTAGCGGGCGAGAATTTCGTGCGCCGCCTCAACCGCGAGAACATCATCGTCCGCTCGAGCTGGATCTACGGGCTGGGCGGGGCGGGCGTGCTCGAGCGCGTCCTCGATGCGGCGCGCCGGGGAGAGCGCCAGAGCCAGCTGACCGACCAGATCGGTTCGCCGACCTCCATCACGACCTTCGCGAACTACGTGGTCGCCCTCATGGAGGCGGGGGAGTACGGCACGTTCCACATCAGCTGCGCGGGACGCTGCAGCCGCTACGAGTTCGCCAAGTGCGCCCTCGAACTCGCGGGGCTGCCGACGACCGGCCTCGTGGGCGAGATGGACCTGGCGCGCGCCTACTTCATCGAGCTCGACAACCTCATGCTGCGCCTTGTGAACTTTGAGCCGGTCCCCGACTGGCGCGAGGATCTGCGCGCGTACATGTCCGCCCACGATCTGGTTGCCGGGGCGGCCGGAGCGTCGGTTCGGGAAGGGAGGTAGGCCATGGCGACCTCCGAGGACAAGAACGGCGTCCTTGCCGATGCGACGGAGCAAGCTTTCGACGCTGTGGGACGGACCGCCGACGCTGGGAGCAAGGCTGCCGAGGCCGTCGACCCCATCGACCGCATCCGCCGCGGCACCCCCGACGACCGCAACCGCAAGCCGGCCCGCCACGTCGCGACCCCCGAGGAGGAGGCGGTCGGCGACCAGGTCAAAAAGCGCAAGGGGCCGGGCCTCACGACGCTCATCTTCATCGGCCTCGGTCTCGGCCTTCTGTGCGGCGTCCTGTTTCACTACCTGGTGCCGGCGGGCTTCGTGCGCGACGAGGTGTTCGTCGACGGCATCTTCTACGTCGTCGGCCAGGGCTTTCTGCGCCTGATGCAGATGCTCGTCGTGCCGCTCGTCTTCTGCTCGATCGTATGCGGCGCCGCCTCGATCGGCGACACGAAGACACTCGGGTCCATCGGCGTGAAGACCATCGCGTTCTACCTATGCACCACGGCGGTCGCCGTGTGCGTCGCCCTAGGTGTGGCCAATGTCATCAACCCGGGCCGCGGCGTCGACATGAGCGCCATCGCCGTGAGCGACACCCAGGTCTCCACGCAGGAGGATATGTCCATCGCCGACACGATCCTCGACATCATCCCCACGAACCCCGTCGGCTCGCTTGCCGAGGGGAACATGCTCCCCATCATCTTCTTCGCGCTGTTCGTGGGCATTATCATCGCAATCCTGGGCAAGCGGGTCGAGACGGTGCACCGCCTGTTCGAGCAGTTCAACGAGATCATGATGAAGATGACGACCATCGTGATGTACGTCGCCCCGTTCGGCGTCTTCTGCATCCTCTCCCGTACGTTCGCCGATATCGGGTTCGACGCGTTCGTGCCGATGCTCAAGTACATGGGCAGCGTCGTGCTCGGCCTGGCCATCCAGTGCTTCGGCGTCTACCTCCTGCTCCTGGTCGTCTTCACGCGCCTCAACCCCTTCACGTTCGTCCGCAAGTTCTTCCCCGTGATGGCCTTCGCGTTCTCGACGGCGACCTCCAACGCGACGATCCCGATGAACATCACGACCCTCGAGAAGCGCATCGGCGTGAGCCGCCGCGTCAGCTCGTTCACCATCCCGCTCGGCGCGACCATCAACATGGATGGAACCGCGATCATGCAGGGCGTGGCTGCGGTGTTCACCGCGCAGATCTTCGGCATCCCCATGGGTCCGGCCGAATACGCGACCGTTATCGCCACGGCGACGCTCGCCTCGGTGGGCACGGCCGGCGTCCCCTCGGTGGGCCTGGTCACCCTGTCGATGGTCTTCAACTCGGTCGGCCTGCCGCTCGAGGGCATCGCCCTCATCATGGGCATCGACCGCATCCTCGACATGCTGCGCACCTCGGTCAACATCACCGGCGACGCCGTGGTCACCGCCATCGTCGCCAAGCAGGCGGGCGCGCTCGACGTCGAGCGCTACCGCGACCCCCATGCGGGTCTCGACGATTCGGGACCCGAGGGACGCATGGCGGCGTAGGGACGTACCTTTCTGAAGACCCCTTACGGCGCGTTGAAAAAGATTGCGTTTCCCAGGCGCGGCGCGGTGCCCATGCGGTTTCGCGTCGCGCCCTCGACGTTCGAACAGCGTCATCTCAACTTCTGGTTTCAGAAGCCCTGCGTGTAACTTAAAACCTGTCGTGCGCAATATCCTTAAAGGCTGATGCATAATCATCCGGCGGCGCAAAACCGGTGCGCCTCCATGGGCAAGGAACGGGATTTCATGGTGCAGGACCAACAGGACAGGACGCAGGCACGGCGTATAGCCGTCAACGTCGTCATCGAGATCGTCATGCTGGCGATCTTGGGCGCGGTGCTGTGGACGACTTCGAACAACGCGCTCGAGAGCCAGCAGCGTGCCAATGCCGAGTCAAAGCTCGCGACCGCCCACGAGCGCATCGTCGACGCGCGCGCGTACGGCGACAAGCTGCTCGAGCAGTTCGACACGACGAACCAGAACAGTGTCAACACCCTCGCGTACTTCTACAACCGCAACGAGCCCCAAGAGGTGCGGTTCACCTCGATGGCCGACGCATGGGGACTCGTGGGCCTCTACCTCGTCGACGGGACGGGCGCCATCGAGATCTCGTCCGCCCAGGCTCCGACCCCCGACACGTCCACGCAGCAGTGGGCTGATCTTGTGTCCAGCGGAACCCCCTTCGTCGCTGAGGACGGGACGCATTTCTACTCGTCCCATATCAGCGGAGACTCGTATCTCGTTGGCTCGGCCGACCCTACCGAGACGCTGAACCAGGTTGCGATAGAAAACGACCTGAGCGCCTCACTTTCCTCGCTGCACGTCGGTGAGGAGGGCTATCTCGTCGCCGTCGACCGGACCGACGGGACGATGGCCTATGCCCCCCAGGACGATGTCATGGGCCGTGCGGCGTCTGAGGTGTTCTCCGAGGTGCCCCAACCTGGCTTCGACGGCTATGTCGAGTACAACGGCAACCAAAGCTATGTCATGGCCGCCGAGGAAGGTGACTACACCGTCATTACAATCGTGCCGTCGAGCGAGTTCACCGCCAATGCGTCGGTCAAGGTTGCCGCCGTCGTCATCGCCTTCGCGGTTGTCTCCATCCTCATCGTCTGCTACTGCCAGTTCCTCTACACAGATGACCGGCTGCGCCGGCTCGACGGCCGCGCGGCGAACGGCTCGTTCGTCAAGCTCGGCAAGAAGCATGTCATCAACACAGCATTCGTTAAGAAGTCGCTGCCCATCCTGGTCGTGGGGACCATCGGCGTCTTTTTGATCAGCTGGTATGCCCAGAGCCTCGTGTCGCTGTCGCGCCAGATCGTTTTCAACGACCACAACATCGAGTCGGTGGAGCAGGCGCTCGACGGCAACGACGAAAGGGCGGAAAGCCTTATTCAGGGATATTCCAGCGAGTACATCGAGCAGGCGGAGGCGTTCTCGCATCTGCTGGCAGCCGACACCCGCCTCATCGACCACACGCACCTGGTCGAGCTCGCCGAGCTTGACGGCCTTGAGTCGATCTATGTCTTCAACGAGGCCGGCGAGACCATCGCCACGAGCACGACGCGCTACGACTTTGCTCTCCCCGAGGACGAGACCGACCAGTCGTACGGTTTCTGGGACGTTGTCAAGGGCTACGAGACCTCCTTCGTCCAGGACGTCTATTGGAGCGACGGCACCGGCATGACCTTCTTCGTTGGCGTTCCCCGCTACGATGAGAAGGGCATGGTCGAGCTGGGCATTCCCTCGACGATCCCTGCCGAGCGCATGCAGCGCACCGAGCTCACCTCGCTTCTCGCCTCTGTTCCGATAGGCAACGACGGCTTCCTGATGTCCGTCAACGCTCAGGACTCCACGATCAGCTATGCCGAGAACGTGCGCTACATTGGGCAGAGCGCCGAGTCGCACGGTGTCACCGCCTCCGCCCTGAGTGACGGCTACCTCGGCTACCAGACCATCGACGGCACCACCTGCCTCGTCTCCACCGTGCTGACCCATGACCAGTACGTCATGGTCTGCGTCCCCTCGTCCTCCATCGGCGTCGGCGACCTGTCCAACGCCGTCATCACGGCGATCCTGAGCTTCGTCCTGCTGCTTCCCTGCATCGGTCAGCTCGTGATCCAGCGCATGCCTGCGCGCGGCTCGTCCGAGGAGGAGCGCCCGTCAGGTACCCTGCAGCCGCAGCCCAAGGGCCCCATCGACATCAAGACCACGAGCGGCGAGACCAAGCGCGTCGTCCCCATCACCGGGCGCTGGTCGGGCGGGATGGCGGCGTGGTCCGACAAGACGCCCGAGGCCAAGCTCATGGCCATCGTCCGCGCCCTGCTGCTCGTCGTGACCGCCGTCGTGCTCGTCTACGTCTACGCCTTCCAAACGTCCAACAGCGCTTCCGCTCTTTCGTTCATCATCTCGATGCGCTGGGAGAAGGTTCCCAACATCTTTTCCTTCACCTACATCGGCGTCTTTGTGCTCACGGCGGCGATGGTGGTCTGGGTCCTGCGAACGGTCATCGCGATGACCTTCCGTAACCTCAACGCGCGCATCGAGACAGTCGGAAGGTTGTTCTCGAACTTCATCAAGTACGGTGTCTGGATCGGCGTGCTGTTCTACTCGCTGTCTCTGATCGGCGTCGACTCGCAGTCGCTGTGGGCTTCGGCGGGTATCGTCACGCTCATCGTCGGTCTCGGTGCCCAGTCGCTCATCAAAGACGTCATCGCCGGTATATTCCTGGTGTTCGAGGGCGAGTTCCGCGTGGGTGACATCGTTACGGTGGGTACGTGGACAGGCACGGTTCTCGAAATCGGCATCCGCACCACGAAGATTGAAGATGGGTCCCAGAACATCAAGATTCTTAACAACTCAGCCATCGCCGACGTCGTCAACATGACGAAGAAGTACTCCTACGCGACCGTCGACCTGACCGTCTCTTACAAGACGCCGCTGGAGAAGCTCGAGGCGCTGTTCAAGATGGAGCTGCCGCATGTGGCAGAGCGCCTGCCCAAGATCGTCGCGGGTCCCTTCTACAAGGGCGTGGTGAGCGTCGGCTCCTCCGACATGGTCGTGCGCGTCATCGCGCAGTGTCGCGAAGAGGACCGCGCCCAGCTCACACGTGATCTTACCCGCCAGATGCTGCTGGTGTGCGACCACAACGATATCGCCCCCTACAGCGGCACGTTCACCTTCTTCCAGCCTGACGTCGACGCGACGCCTGAGGAGCGCAAGGCCGCGGCGGAGTTCGTCAAGGAGCAGTCCGAGGCAACGGCGGAAATCAACTTGGGCAACCCGGACGAGCACAAGTAGCCGGACGCTTGACGCCATAGTCGCCATGTGACACGATGCGGTGTCCGCCCTGGGGGGCGGGCACCGCTTTTTCAAGAAATGCAAGGAGGCACACATGAGAGCCTTGGTCATCGACGGTCCCAACATCAACATGCTCGGCGTCCGCGAACCTGCGGTCTACGGCACGCAGGACTACGCGGCCCTGTGCGCGCTCATCGCCCGTGCGGGCGGGGAGTGCGGCTTCGAGGAGGTCGGCCACGTCCAGTCGAACCACGAGGGAGACATCGTCGACGCGATCCAGCGGGCCCTGGGGCACTACGACGGCATCGTGATCAACCCCGCCGCCTACACCCACACGAGCGTCGCGATCCTCGACGCCCTCAAGGCGGTGGCACTGCCCGCCGTGGAGGTGCACATCAGCGACGTGGCGTCGCGCGAAGACTTCCGCCAGGTGTCCTATGCCCGCCTCGCGTGCTTCGCGACGGTTGCGGGCGAGGGGATCGAGGGCTACCGCCACGCGCTGCGTCTGCTGGCGGAGCGCCTGGGGGTCGAAGGATAGGGCCCCTCAGTCGAAATTCCGAAGATAGCGGAAGGAGAGGCGCCCGAGCCAGCCGAGTTGCGCCCGCGCGCACGCGCACGCGGCGCCGTAGGCCTGCCGGAGCCCGTCGCCGGCGGGCGTGGGGCCGTCGGGCCCAAACGCCGAGCGCTGCGCCTCCGCGACGATGCGCCGACAGGATTCGGGCCCGATCGCGGGAACGGCCTCGTCGAGGCGCTGCGCGAGATCGGCTTCAGAGCCCGTGCACCCCTCGAGCAGGCCGGCGAACTGCAGGGCGCGGATGAGCTCGGCCATTAGGGCGTCGGCAGACACCCGGGCGCGGCGCTCCGCAGCCCGTCTGCGCCGCAGGGCGAGTGCGATGCATGCCACGACCAGGAAGACGGCGCCAGCCGCTGCTGCGACCATGGCGAAGACGTGCTTCGCGGTCGGTGGCGCGGCGGAGGCGCCGTCTCGGGAGGTCGCCGTGCCGCCGTCGGCGCCGGGTGCATCCTGCGATGCCTCGTCGGGTGCCGAATCTGCCCGCTGCGCGGGTGCGTCCGGCTCGGGGCCGTTGCCGTCGGCGGGGTCGGGAGCGTCCTCGGGCGACGCGTCCGCAGGGTCGGCCGGTTGGGTTGCCGTGCCGTCCTGCCCGCTGTTCTGTCCACCGTCCGAGGGCGTCACCTCGACGGGGATCCAGCCGAGTTCGGCGGTGTACACCTCGACCCAGGCGTGCGCGTTGGCGCCCTCGGCGGTGGCGGCCCAGGTGCCGTCCGCCCGTTCCTCGAAGCTGTCGGCCGCAAGGGCAAACCCGGTCACGTAGCGCGCGGGAACGCCGTAGAGCCTCAGCATGAGCGTCGCTGTGGTCGCGAAGTGCTGGCAGTAGCCCTCGTGCCCGTCGAAGACGAGGTGCTCGGCGACGTCGACCCCCGCGGGGTACTCCGCGGGATCCGTGGTGTAGACGGCGCTCTCGGCGAGCGTCGCGCGCACGAAGGCCACCGCGGAGGCGAGGTCTTCCTGCGGGTTCTCCGCGACGAGCCGGGCGAGACGGGGCACCTCGTCGAGCGGGACCTGCGTCCAGGCCGATGGGACGGAGGGCGACGCCGCGGGCGTCGCGGCAAGGGCGACGCCGAGCCCCGCGAGGGTGTCGGCGGACCCGAAGTCGACGACCGTGTAGCCGCGCGCCGAGGCGCTCGATGCGATTGTGGGGTCGCCCCTGGAAAGGCGCGCGTAGGGGAGCAGCTCGCCTGCTCCCGCCGCCGGGGAGGTCGCTACGACGGCGAGCGAGAGCTCGGGAAGCCCGGTGCCCGCGGCGACCTCGAACCACCTTGCGGCGAAGCCGTCGGCGCGGGCGGCCGGCGATTCGCCGTCCTCCTCCCATGTGCCGCCGCGGTAGGACGACCCGTGGAAGTAGGCGAGGTAGAGCGTGTTGCGGGGCTGGGCCGAGAGGGTGACGTCCGCCACCGCCCCCAGGGCGGACGCCTCGAACGACCCGCGCGCGACCTCGCCCGACCCGTTGAGCGCGGCGGCCGCAGCGGAACCTGCCTCGGTCGACTCCCCGGCGTCGCGGGCTGCCTGTCGCTTCTCTTGGCCGGAAATCCAGTCGCCGACGGCGTCGACGGCTTCGACCACGCGGGCGTCGACGGCCTTGGGCGGTGCCGCGATCTCGTCCGCAAACCGGTCGACGAGCGTCACCGCGCCCCAAAACGACGCGGCGGCGAGGCCGAGCGCGAGGGCGAGGACCGAGGCGCGGGTGCGTCGGAAGCGCCCGTCGCCCTGTCCGAGCGCGAGCGCGCCGGCATGGTATGCGAGCAGAGCCAGGACGACGGAGGTGTCCGGCCGACAGCCGATCTGGGGACAGAGGAGCAGGAGCGGCACGCAGAGCAAGGCGCACGCCCACCCGAGGTTGGCGACCAGGGCGAGGCAGGAGAGCGTGCACGAGGCAAGCGCGCACAGGGCGCACATCGCCGCGGTCGCGTCGCCTGCGGAGGAGGGCCCCGAGCCCGAAAGCGACTCCGCGACGGCGCCCAGCTGCTGCGAGACGGGGTCCCATGCCGCCCAGAGCGCAGCGGCGCACAGCGCGAGCGTCGCGAGCATGCCCCATCCCGCCCTGCGCGGGGCGGCAGCGGCGGTGAGGCAGACGGGGAGGCAGAACGCAAAGCCCATCGCGGATGTGGCAGCGTCGTAGGGGACGTTCGCCATGGATCCGACGAGTTCGGTGAGGCCCACCGCGCCGCAGAAGACCGTCAGGGCCGACAGGGCTGAGGCCGCCACGGTCTCGAGCAGGCTCGCCGCACGGTTGCGGCGCCCGGCGCCCCCGGCGACCGACCAACGGGACCGGCGCAGGGGGACGACGCGCGCCCGCGCGACGTCGACCCGGATGGGGGAGGGTGCGGCGCGTCCCATACTCATCGCCCCCGCACGGGCTGCGGTGCGAGGACGATAGGGCCTGCGGCCGAGACCGCGCCACGGTCGTCGAACGCGGCGATCAGCGTGTCGCCGACGTAGAGCCCGGGCCCGCCCGCAAGGCAAAAGGGCTCGCGCCCGCCGCAGAGCTCCGCGGCCCGCGTCAGCGCCCCGTCGCGCCCGAGGCGGTCGGAGCGGGGCACGGAGGCCACCATCGCGTGCAGAAAGGCGACGGCCGCGCCGGGGGAGTCGACGACGGCCTCCCCGACGCGCCCGCCGTCTTCCGATGCGCACGGCCAGAGCGCGACGAACGGCACGCCGGCGCGCACGAGACCCTCGGCGAGGTTGCGGGCGGCCTCGCACCAGGCGTCGAACGCGGCGGCGTCGAGGTCGTCGCGGGCGTCGCCGGACGCCCCCGACCCGTCTGCGGCGAAGGGGTCGAACAGCACCGCGGCGTCGGCCGAGGACGCCGCCGCGTAGCGTTTCGACTGCATGTCCCCCGTGCGGGCCGACAGCTTCCAATGTATGGAGCCGAGGGGGTCCCCAGGCTGCCAGGGGTGCACGTCGAGGACGTCGGGAGGCTCGGGGCCCGCAGCCGATGCGTCCAGGGCGCCGAGGTCGACACTCGCGGAGCCTGCCACCGGGCGCGCATCGACGTCGACGGGAACGCCTCCGCGCGGGAGGACCGGGACGCGGGCGGAGCAGGTGGCGGGGCGTTTCGTCGGGAACAGCCCGAGCGGGTCGTAGGCCGAGACCGACGAGACGCGCAGGGCGACGGCGCCGCAGTGGGCCGCCTCCGCGTGCACGGGGACCTGCATGGTGTGCCGCGCGGCCGCGGTCCCGAAGACCGTGGCCCTGGGCGCACGGCGGCGCGGTCCCGTCGCCCGGCCGCCGGGGGAGCGGGGCGGCTCGGACGACGTCTCGAGCACCACCCTGCACGCCGCGAGCGGAAGCGGGGAAGCGTTCTCAAC
>DBEYOB010000025.1:0-16579 GCA_048173955.1 Coriobacteriales bacterium | reverse complement strand
CGTCGAGGCCGCTCGTGCCGCAGCGGCTGCCGAGGGGCGCACGTTCGGCTACGCCGGCGTGGGCGACTGGCTCGGCACCCCCGACGAGGTGACGGTGGCACGCGAGATCGACGACTTCGACGTCGTCGTCATCGGCGGCGGCCACGCCGGCGTGCAGGCCGCCCTGGCGGCTTCCGAGGCGGGCGCCAAGGTCGCCGTGTGCGAGAAGAACTTCGCGATGACGTTCCTCGGCGAGGACGCCGCCGCCTGGAACGCCCAGTTCAACATCAACGCCGGCTTCCCCGAGTACAACCTGGGCGAGGTCATCGACGAGTTCACCACGCGTACCGGTGGCCGCGTGAGCCAGGAGGTGCTCGCCAGCTACGTCAACAACTCCGGCGAGTGCCTCGACCACATGCTCGCCTGCATGCAGGAGGTCGTCGAGAACGCCGACACCAAGGCGGTCTTCGACCAGGTGGTCGCCGACACGATGTTCTCGAACGAGTACGTCGCCGGCGGCACCTACGAGCGGGAGCCCGACGCGTCGTTCTACACCTACGACGTCACGCGCAACGGCAAGATCATCGTCCAGGCCATGTTCGACGCCGACAAGGTCCACGAGCTGACCGACGGCATCGATTGGGCCTCGATTGCGGTCGATCCGAACTGCGAGACGACCGAAGAGGGCTACCAGGCCGGCTACCAGGCGCTCTACGACACGCTGGCGTCGTTCTACGACAACAACAACCAGTGCCTCGACCACGTGAACTACCCCAAGCAGCCCGGCACCAAGACCTGGGCGACCACCATCCAGTTCATGGGCCACTTCCACGGCCGCGAGGGCCACGGCGGCGTCGCCGCCTCCTCGAGCCTGGGCACCGTGCAGATGGCCTGCCTCGCCAAGGCCGTCCAGAACGGCGCGCAGGTCTTCATGGGCTACAAGGGCTACGAGGTCGTCAAGGACGAGTCCGGTGCGGTGAGCGGCGTCATCGTCTACGACCAGGACGCCGAGGAGTACGTGCAGTTCAACTGCAAGGCCGTCATCAGCTGCGGCGGCGGCTACGTGCAGAACTCCGACATGTGCTGGGCCCTGCTCAACGAGCTGATGGAGAAGTACGAGCGCACCGGCGGCCTGAAGGAAGACTTCAACGGCGGCGGCATGGCGGCCTCGGCCGACGGCTCTTCGACCAAGATGCTCTGCTGGGCGGGCGGCTTCATCGAGCCCTCCCCGCGCGGGCACATGTCGCTGGGCGGCGGCCCCTCCGGCACGTGGGGCGCGAACTGCCACCTGTGGCTCGACGAGAACATGCAGCGCTTCTGCAACGAGGGCAACATCACCGCGGCCGGCAGCGCCTGCGCGCGCAAGACGGGCGCCTGCTACGGCGTGCTGGGCGGCGACTACCTGCGTCACATCGCGAGCTGCGGCCTCGAGCACACCGGCCCCAACTTCGGCCGCCCCGAGTACATCATGGACATGATGTACGACATCGAGACCGGCGCGATGGACAGCCAGATCAGCGTGACGGGCATGACCACCGCCGAGCGCATGGGCGGCGGCATCATGAAGGCGTCGAGCCTCGAGAGCCTCGCCGGCCTGCTGAGCATCGAGGACGTCGAGGGCTTCGTCGCCGCGGTGAACGCCTACAACGAGCTGTGCTACGGCTGCCAAGACGGCACCTACACCTGCGACCCGCAGTTCGGCAAGAAGGCCGAGGCCATGATCCCGATCGAGGGGCCGACCTACTACGGCTTCTCGGGGACGCTGGGCGAGAAGGGCTCGGCCCCCTCGATGGTCACGATGTCGGGCGTCCTGACCGACAAGGACCTGTGCGTCGTGGACATCGACGGCGCGCCCATCCCCGGCCTCTACTGCGCCGGCAACGACCTGGGCGGCCGCTACGGCACCGGCTACTGCACGCCGGCGGCGGGCAACTCGATTGGCATGGCCGTCACCCACGGTCGCGTCGCGGGCCAGAACGCCGCAGCGTACCTGGGGCTGTAAGGCCGAGGCGGCGATGAGGTAGACTGTACGGCGGCCCGACGGCCGTCGACAGGGCCCCGCCGGCGGAGATGCGGCAGACGCCGCGGCATCCGCCGGCGGGGCTGCTTTCGCGAAAGGTACAGAACGGCACAACACGGAAAGGCGCGCGCCCATGAAGGGGTTCCTCTACTGGTCGGCCTACAATAACATCTGCGAGACCCTCCACATGGACGCCGCGCCGGGCCGGCTCATGAACGGCGACGCCGTGGCGTGCGGTAGCTCGCTCGCCAAGGCGTCGCGCGACGCGGACGCCACGCCCGAGCTCTTCGTCGCCGCCGTCCGGCAGTTCCTGAGCACCTGCAATGCACGCACGTGCCGCCTGACCTGCCAAGACCCCGCATACGCCGAGTACGACCTCGGGTTCAGCGTACAGCGGGGCGGCGACTATCTCTACGTTACCGAGGCGCGCCAGGAGGAGCGTCTCGCCCCGGGGATGCGCATCGCGGCGGTCGGCCGCAACACGGTGCCGTTCCTGCTCAAGGACATCGCCCAGGAGATTTTCTGGGGACGCGGGACGGACCGCGAAGATTGGGGCCTCGCCCTGCGCATGTTCGACGATATCGACGTGTTCCCGGGCGACGGCCACGTGATGCGCATGGACCTGCGGCGCCACCCGGTCCAGACGCGCACGCCCCGGCTCGCGTGCGCCCGCCGCGAGGACGCGTGCGTGCTCACGGTGGAGTCGCTCGCCTACGGCACGGCGGTGGCGCGGCTGCTCGAGGAGGCCGGCGAGGCGCTCGACGGCGCCGAGAAGCTCGTCATCGACCTGAGGGCCTGCGCCGGGGAGGCCAATCCCGCCAGCTATCTGGCGCTGCTCCCCTACCTGTGCGACCGCGACATCCCCGCCCGGGAGGTCTTCCCGGACCGACAGGTCTACACGATCTACTCGAAGGCGAACGCCGAGCTGCTCCTCGCGGGAATCGAGCGCGCACGGAAGGGGTTCGAGGGCCGTGCAGGCGACGGGGGCGATGCCGAGACGCGTGTGGGCATCGAGGTCCTCGACGCCCTCGCGGACGACATCCGGGCCAAGGCGGACGAGGTGCTGCAAGTCAAACGCCGCACGACCGGCCTGCAGGAGCGGCGCCGGGCGAGCGAGCTCCCCGAAATCGTGCCGTCGCCGTTCAGCGAGGAAGAAGTACGCGTGCGGAGGCTGGGCGCGCACGGGGACGGAAGCACGGCGGAGCAGACGGGGCAGACCGGGCAGGCGGCGGGGAGAACGGGGCAGGCGACTGAACCGGCTACGGGACCGACCATCCTGCTCGTCGGCCCGCAGACCGGCGTCGGGGCCGAACGCCTGGCGGAGGCCGTCATGGGAATGGAACGCGTGCGGCTCGTGGGCCGCGCGACGCCGGGTGCCGTCGACTACGAAAACTATGTGACGCGGGACTACCCCGACATCCTGGCGCGCTTTACCTACCCCATCTCGCGCACGGTCGCCAACCGGGAGGGGCGCGGCTATGCGCGTACGGGCCTTCCGCTCGACGTGCATGTGCCGTGGACGCCGGACGAGTGCGCCGGGGGATGCAGTCGGGACCTCGTGCTGGAGGCGGCGCTGGGCATGTAGGCGCACGGGAGTGGGATGGGCGCCGGCGGTCGGGGCGCGGGCGCCGGCGGTCGGGACGCGGACAGGGGCGCGGGAGGCGGCAAGCGGGGGCGCGGGAGGCGGCGGTCAAATGGCCGTCTCTCCCAAAGCATGCACCGACGGCCCAAATGACCACGAGCGCCCCCTGGGAACCGGTCTGCACCTCAAAATGACCGAATGGGTGCAGAAGTTGTTCGAGTGAACGACCGCAGATAGTTTGCTTTTCCGAATTTTAGCTAATATGTAAAATTAGATTACCGTTTTATTCCTTATATTTTCGTTCACCTTTACAAGCTTGCCCGTTCTGCCCAAAATGGGCGTTCACTCGACGCAGCTTTGCACACATCGGGCGATTTGCAGGAACGGACTGAGGCAAGAACAGACTGAGGTAAGAACGGGCGGAGGAGACGGGTCATCGGAACCGGGGGCAACCTCCTCCCCGGAACCCGTCCCCGACGAATCTCGCCGTACCCCCACCGAACGTGCCCCCGCCCCCAAGGAACGAGCGGTTTTTCCGCACCGCGACACCGCGCGGCACAGGCTCGACCCTTGAACAAAAAGGGGCCCGCATCTCTGCGAGCCCCCCGAGGCAGATCCGGCAGCGAATTCAACAGCTGATCCAGCGGAAATCCAGCGGCAGATCCCTAGACCCCCAGCCGAAGTCCTAAATCCCTAGCCGAAGTAGCGCTTGAGCAGACCGGCGAAAGCGCGGCCGTGGCGGGCCTCGTCGCGGGCCATCTCATGCACGGTATCGTGGATGGCATCGAGGCCGGCCGCCTTGGCGCGCTTGGCGAGGTCGGTCTTGCCGGCGGTGGCGCCGTTCTCGGCCTCGACGCGCATCTCGAGGTTCTTCTTGGTGGAGTCGGTCACGACTTCGCCCAGGAGCTCGGCGAACTTGGCGGCGTGCTCGGCCTCCTCAAGGGCGGCCTTCTCCCAGTACAAGCCGATCTCGGGATAGCCCTCGCGGAAGGCGACGCGGCTCATGGCCAGGTACATGCCCACCTCGGAGCACTCGCCCTCGAAGTTGGCGCGCAGGTCGCACACGATGTCCTCGGGGACCTCGGGCAGCTTGCCCACGCCCACCACGTGCTCGGCGGCCCAGGTCATCTCCGTCTCGGCCTGCTTGATGAAGCGCTCGCCGGGAACGCCGCACTGGGGGCACTTGAAATCGGCGGGCAGCTCCTCGCCGTCGAACTCCTCAACGTAACCGCACACAGGGCAAACGAACTTCATGGAAGGCTCCCTCTTCTGTCGGATGTGGTACCGGCGGACGTCTCGCGCGCCGCCGGTCAGGTACGCGGTTATGATACCGAAAAACCTAGCCAGATGGTAGGTAATACGGCAAATGCGGCAATCCCTCAAAAACGTCCACCGTCGGACGGGAGCAGGCCGAATTCGGGAAGACTTCGCGGAAAACGCCCCGGAGGAGGCGGCGCCGCCCCGCACGACCGGCCAAACGGGTACGATTGCACAAGCTAGCAGCGTGTTTATCGCCGGTGGCATCGCACGTCCGCGACAGGGGCCGCCGTCGCAACGACACAAGGGAAGGTTTTGCCATGGCCATGAAGCTCGACCAGATCGTCCAGCAGATTTTCGACGCCCTCGAAAAGGACTATGCCGGCATGCCCGAGTGCAACGACGGCAACGAGCGGCAGTGGGCGGCCATCTGCGCGCGGGCCGAGAAGGGCAAGATCCTGACCGACAAGCTGTTCTACCAGTACATGCAGCAGCGCCTCGCCGGCCTGGGCGACCGCAACCTGTGCTTCTTGACCGGCCCCGACGCAAGCTACCAGCCTGAAGGCTGCGGCTTCAAGACCCGGCGCTTCGGCGACGAGCTCTATGTGACCGAGGTGGGAGCCGACACGCGCCTGGTGCCCGGCGACGCCATCGAGCTCATCAACAGGAACACGCCCCTGAAACACCTGTCCTACGCCGTCGGCAACCCCACCGGAAGCGACGATCCCGAGCGCCAGGACTGGAGCTTTTTCCTGACCAACTCCTCGCACTTCACGGTGCGCCATGCCGACGGGAGCCGCGCCGACATACGCACGCGGCGCTTCCCGTCCGCCGAGGCCCTGCCGGTGCGCCCTTGCTCGTTCACCGTGCTGTGCGACGGCACCTGCGTGCTCACCGTGACCCAGCTCGACAACGAGGAGGCCGCGGAGCTGCTCGCCTCCCACGCCGAGGAGGCCGCCCGCGCCCCGCGGCTCGTGTTCGACCTGCGCCTGTGCTCCGGCGGCATCGAGTCGATGACCTATCCGCTGCTGAACTGGCTGTTCGACGAAGACACCAACCTCAACGAGGTGCTCGACCCCGAGGTGGTGCTCACCAACTACACGGCGACCAACTGCGCCCACCGCGAGGCCCAGATCGCCCAGCTCCGAAAGCTCGCGGAGGTTCAGGGCGACGAGGCCGAGGGGCTCGGCTGGCTCGACGAGAACCTCGCCGCCGTGCGCGCAAACCGCGGCAAGGGCTATGTCGAAGAGACCGTCCAGCCGGAGGACATGCCCATCGCGGCTGCACCCGCGGGACAGAAGGTCCTCGTCCTGACCGACACGGCCACGGCAGACGCCGCCGAATGGTTTGCGAGCGTCGCCCGCAAGGCCCCGCGCGCGACACTGGTCGGCCGCGCAACAGCAGGCAGCCTCGACTACTCGAACCCGCTCGCCATGGCGTTCGACAACCGCTTCATCTTCGTGTACCCCATGAGCAAGACCAAGGCGGCAGCCGAAGGGCGCGGCATGCGCGGCGTGGGCATTGTGCCCGACGTCGTGGTCCCCTTCACGCCCGAAGAGTGCACCCGCGACCTCGTGATGGAGCACGCGCTCGCGCTGCAGGCGCTGTAGGGACGGGCGCGGATCGCCGTGATCTATACGCCTTTGACCAACAAAGCGATGCGCGTCGCCTATGCCGCCCACCACGGACAGGCGGACCGCAGCGGGCAGCCGTACATCTTCCACCCCTACCACCTCGCCGAGCAGATGGACGACGAGGTTTCGGTCTGCGTGGCGCTGCTCCACGACGTGGCGGAGGACACGGCCGTCACACTCGAGGAGCTGGCGCGGGAGTTTCCCGCCGAGATTGTCGACGCCCTGCGGCTGCTGACGCACGAGCCGGGGACGGACTACTTTGACTACGTGCGCGCCATTCGCGCCAATCCCGTAGCCGTGAAGGTGAAGCTCGCCGACATCGAGCATAACTCCGACGTGCGACGCTACGCCGGCTGCCCCGACATCTCGGAGGAGCAGCTGGCGCGGCGGCGGGAGAAGTATGCCCGGTCCCGGGCGATTCTGGAGGGGTAGCCGGCCTTCGCCGTCCGGCGCGTCGTTGTCTGCGCGACGGAATGGGGTCGAGCGCCACGGCTTCCGCGCCTGCACCTGCTTCTGCGCCTCACTTCCGACGGAATTCGGCCTTTGCGTAGCAGATTCGACGGGTATGCGCGACCAGCGAGAGGCCGGTTTGGACCAGCCAGGGCATCAGCCGAAGACGATGTGAGCCGGCGCGCATGGCGACCTGCGGAAACGCCAGGCACGCCGCCCGCACTGATGCCATCGGAGCGCCCTCGCCACTCGCATGGTCGTGCACACCCGGCAGATCTGCTACGAAACCTCCGATTTTCGTCGGAAGCGACATGCCCCAGACAGCACCCGGGCGTGCAAACGACGCATGCCGCACCGGGCCCACGCCCAGCCAGACAACCTTCCAGCCAAGGGCGTTCCGCGGAACACTCGGAACGAAGGCGCACGGGCTCCCCTCAGGCTCCCCGCGTTTGCGCCACCTGTTCCACCAGGGCAATCAGTTCTTCCCGCGAGGAAACGCCCAGTTTGAGATATACGTTATGGCGGCGGTATTTGGCAGCCCCCTCGGTGATTCCGAGGCGTACCGCAACTTGTCTGAGGGAATACCCTCTCGAAAGGCATTCGAACACCCTGCGCTCGCCATCGGTAAGGGAGGCACGGTTAGCGAGCTCCTCCACGGCGCCATCGGATGCAAGCGGGGGCGAACATGTGGAGCCCTCCTCCCCAGCAGTCCCTCGGGCACCGGCCTGACCATCCCCGCCCGCACCGTCGCCGACAGCTTCATCTTCGTGAACCGCAACGGCCAGCGTTTCATGAACGAGGAGTCGAGCCTGCAGCACACCAAGATGGACTCCATCCTGCGCTACAACTATTTCGAGGGCGGGCTACGCACGGACACGACCACGACGGGCTACCCCAACGCCCCCGCGTTCATGGTGTTCGACCAGACCATGATGGAGGCCGGCCCGGTGGCCGACGTGGACGGCGCCGGCATGGGCTGGGTCATCCACGGGCTGTACACCTGGAGCGCCGACAACCAGGCCGAGCTGGAGAAGGGCTGGATCGCGCAGGCCGACACCCTCGAGGAGCTCGCCGAGAAAGTCTCGGGCACCGACATGTGGGGCAACGAGGTGCACATCGACCCGGCGGGGCTGACCGCCACCGTCGAGGCGTTCAACGCCGCCTGCGAGGCCGGCGAGGACGCCGACTTCGGCCGCAGCTTCCTCGCTCCCATCGGAGAAGGCCCCTACTACGCCTTCGAGATCGTCCCCGCCACGCTCTACACCACCGGCGGCGCCGCACACGACGTCAACGCCCAGGCCGTCGACTGGCTGGACCGGCCCATCCCACGCCTCTACATGGCCGGCCTGATGGGCGACCCGTTCACGGTGCACGCCCCCGGCATCTCCGGCGCCGTCTCCTGGGCCCGCATCGCAGCCGAGCAGATCGCCCAGCTCGAGCCCTGGGCGTAAACAGCGGCACGCCCTAAGGTCGGTCCCCCTCGAACCACCTCCCATCGCCCCGACCGGCCAATCCGGCCGGGGCGCCCTGAGGCGGGAAACCCCGCACCCGGCGCCTCACAAGCGCCGCCCTCAAGAAAGGAAGCGAACATGGAACTCAACAGGCGCTCGTTCGTGAAATGCGCCGGCCTTGCCGGCGGTGCCGCCCTGACAGCCGCAGGGGCATCGGCCGCCCTCGCCGACGAAACAACCCCTGCAGCCTCCGACCAGCCCTGGATGCCCGAGGAGTGGGCCTACGAGACCGACGTGGTGGTCGTAGGCACCGGCACCATCGTCTCGGCCGCCATGCGCGCCTACGACCAGGGGCTCGACGTCCTCGTGCTCAAAAAGCACCCCACCTGGTTCGGCGGCACCACGGCAATCAGCGGCGGCGGCATGCTCTGCCCCAACAACTCGCTCGTGCTTGCGGCCGGCGCACCCGAAATTCCCCGCGACGTCCTCGTGGACTACTTCACAAGCTGCGCCGAGGGCCAGTCGAGTGAAGAGCTCATCAATATGATGCTCGACAACTGTGGAGCAACCGTCGACTACCTTAACAACGAGTGTGGGTACAAGTGGCTCTCGTTCGGCATCGTAGAGGGGCAGCCCTACAACTTCTACTACCCCTTCCCCGAAATCGAAGACGAGTATTCCAACGTCCACGCTTACGTGTCCATCGGCACCCACGAGGCGACCGGCGCCGCCTCCGGCCGTGCTCTGCCCGAGTACGGCAAGGACGCCCTTGCCGCCCGCGGCATCGAGGTCCTGATGGGCACCGCCGCCACCAAGCTCATCTACGCCGGCAACCCGGCGCTGGGCGACGGGGAGGTCATCGGCCTGTGGGCCACCGACCCCGACGGCAACGAGCTCGCCATCAAGGCGCGCTACGCGGTGGTGCTCGGCACCGGCGGCTTCGATATGAACCAGGAGATGGTGCGGCACTACATCAACCATCCTATCTACGCCACTTGCGCCGTCGAGACTAACACCGGAGACGGCATCGCCATGGGTATGGAGCTGGGCGCCAACCTGTGCAACATGAACAAGGCTTACAACATGTGCTACAACATGATGGAGCAGCCTGACCGCTACGCCTCGACCGACCTGAGCAAAGATCAGGGTACGACGCACTCCGAGCAGCTCAACCCCCTGTGGCTCACCCCCGGCATGACCGGCTCCATCATGGTGAACAGGCACGGCCAGCGCTTCTGCTGCGAAGGCGCCAGCTACGACCTCATCGGCCGCGCATTCGACGCCTACGACACCGGTCGCCGCGAGTGGAGCAACATTCCCGGTTACGTAATTGCCGACGGCACCTATAAAGGCAGCTTCGGCAACGGCCAGCCGTCCCTTTCGAGCATAATCGAGTCGGGCGAATTCCCCGAGTGGCTCCATGTGTTCGACACCATGGAGGAGCTGGCCGATGGCATGGGCATCGACAAGGAGAACCTGCTGGCCACCGTAGAACGCTGGAACGTCATGTGCGAGGAGGGTGTGGACAAGGACTTCAACCGCGGCGTTGGCACCTGGGACCGCTTCACCACCGGCGACGCATCACGCGTCGAATCGGGCGAGCTCAAGAACCCCTGCATGGCACCCCTCAAGGAGGGCCCGTTCTATTGTTCGGAAATCTATCCGGGCATGCTCCAGACGGCCGGCGGGCTTGAGATTAATGTCAACGGTCAGGTCATGAACGTCCGCGGCGAGGTGATCCCGCGCCTGTATGCAGGCGGCTGCTGCATCGCCAACGTGCTCGGCCGCGGCTACCCCATCGGCGGCACTACGCTCGCCAACGGCTATGTGGTGGGCTACGTGGCCGCCAACCACATCGCGACGCTGGAGCCGTGGGAGTAGCCCCGACACACCGGAAACCACAACCGCCGGCGGACCCCCCATCCGCCGGCGATATCCCCCTTTTGGTCCCGACCGGCACCCATGCGGCGTCGGTCGGGACCTCCGTGCTTACCAGAGTGAATCAATCCCGGCGCCATAAAAGCCCACCTCGTCCAAACCTCAAGCGATGCGGTCATCGTCGAAATGGGCCGGGCATCCCCTTCACCTCCACCCTCGCCGCACTGCTAGAATGGGGCATGCACATCGTTATCGCATCGTCGGCAGGGGGATACATGATCGACGCGCAGCATATCGCCCAAATCGCTCGAGATCGACAGACAACCGACCCCCTTGTCGCAATGGCCTCCGCCAGTCTAAGCCTGGGGTTCTTTTTTGCATGGACATCGCTGGGATGGAACCATGGCAGCTCTGTGTTTGGCGTCTCCTTGCGACTCGAAGCACCGTTCCACATATGCTTGCAGACCGCCATCGCCCTGACGTTCGTTTGCCTTTCGTTTATCGGACCCCGAATGCGAGAGCGGTCAGACAAGTTCTTTGCCGCCGCAGGGACGGGCATCGCCCTTGCAGGCGTGCTGGCATCCTGGATCGGATCGGCAACGAGCAGCGGCGTCGTCTCCGTCCTCGCCAGCATCTTGACAGGCATGGCACAAGCGCTGTTTATGTGGGCATGGTTGCGTCGTTACCACATCGGGACAAACCGCACATTTACCGCCATGGCGGCGGCATCGGGAATCGATTTCTCACTTTACCTGCTCGTGCTGCTTTTCGACGGCGCTCCGTCCCGTGCGCTCTCAATTGCCCTGCCGCCGTTGGCCCTCCTCGTGTTCGTCGTCTCACCAACCGGTGACTCCAGCAGGTTGGCATCCGAGCACGGCGACAAGGCGCGAGCGGGACGTTCTCCCCTGCCGTGGACCATCGGCCTTTTGCTGTGCTGTCTCGCCGGAGGCATCGCATCGTTCGGCGAAACGACCGACTCCGAACAGGCGACCTTCCTAATCGCCCTTGCCTCGTTCGCCCTCTCAACTGTCGGGATATTCCTGAATCCCATGCGCACGGCGCCGATATTCATCGGCCTCTCGCTGTGCGTATGCATCTGCGTGGCCGTCGCCATGGCGGCACCTCAATCCCCGAAGTGGGTCTCGGGCCTCACCTTTGCCGGCTTTTGGCTGCTTGAAATCTACGCCTTCGCATGGTTTGCCCAGCGCGATGAGGGCAGGGGGCTTTCCCCGATTGCAAGCAGGTATCTGGCAGCCATCTACGCTCTCAGCGCCGCCGCAAACATCGTTGGACTGGCCGTCCCGACGCAGGTCGCCTATACCGCGGCGCTCGTACTTACCGTTGCAGCGTTCGCATTGACATCGTTTGACGTGGGCCGCGCCTCGGCACAACGACCGACGGCGAGCGCCCCGCACGGTATTGCCAAGTCCGGGAGGCCCGGCGATATCGCAGGAGCCCTGCCAACCATGGCAGACGCGTTTGCGCAGCGATTCGATCTCACCGAAGCGGAGCAGGGCGTCTTCTCGTATCTGGCACGCGGCTACGCACTCAAGCAACTCGCCCTCGAGCTGCACATCTCGGAGAGCACCGCCAAATACCACCGACGCAACGTTTACCAAAAGTGCGGGGTCGCATCGCGGCAAGAACTCATCAACCTGGTGGATGAAATGGCGGCCCAGAATACATCCCCGCAGGGAACGTCCGATGCCCATCCGAGCGCATAACAGTATGTCAGCACAGAGATAACATCCTACCCCTTTTGGCTAAACATGCCGGTAGATGCAACTGTTTGCCATTGCAGCCGACGGCGTCCACCTCCCAAAAAGCCATTTTGCCGACGTCAAAAAACAGCCCTTTTGGCGGGGGCGCGCCAACGGTTGGGGCGCCATGCTGATGTCCGTCCCAAAGCAGCGGGCATACCGATGCCCACCCGGCGCGCATCCACCGCAGATGCCGCCGGTCACCGACGAAAGGGGATTTGACATGGAACTCAGCAGGCGCACCTTTGTAAAGAACGCCGGCATTGCCGGCGCAGGCGTCCTTGCAACCGCAGGCGCCACGACGGCGCTCGCAGACGAAGCGGCCGCTACCTCCGACCAGCCCTGGATGCCCGAGGAGTGGGCCTACGAGACCGACGTGGTCCTGGTCGGATCCGGCTCGGCCATCACTGCGGCCCTGCGCGCCTACGACGAAGGCCTCGACGTGATCGTGCTCGAGAAGCACCCCACCTGGTTCGGCGGCACCACCGCTTTCTCCGGCGGCGGCATGATGTGCCCCAACGCCACCCGCGCTCTCGAACTCGGCAGCAGGGAAATTCCCCGCGACATCCTCAAGGACTACTTCCTGAACGTGGCCGAGGGTCAGTCGAGCGAAGAGCTCATCGACATGATGATCGACAACTGCCCGGCCGCCGTCGACTACATGAACAACGAGTGCGGCTTCAACTGGACGTCCTCCGAGCCCAATCCCCAGATGTCCTACAACTTCTACTTCGGCGGCACCCCGATCACCGACGAGTACGCCGACACGCCTGTGAGCGTCTTCATCGGCATGCATGAGGCGACGGGGACGGCCGCCGGCCGCGCTATCCAGGCGTTTTCCAAGGACGCCGTCGATGCCCGCGGCATCCCCGTGCTCATGGGCACCGCCGCGACCAAGCTCATCTACGCCGGCGACCCGGCCCTGGGCGACGGCGAGGTCGTCGGCGTGTGGGCGACCGACCCCGACGGCAACGAGATCGCCATCAAGGCGCGCTACGCGGTGGTGCTCGGCACCGGCGGCTTCGACCAGAACCAGGAGATGGTCAAGCACTACATCAACCACCCCATCTACACCACCTGCGCCATCGAGACCAACACCGGCGACGGGCACATCATGGCGATGGAGCTGGGCGCCAACATGCGCAATATGAACGAGGTGTTCAACCACTGCTTCAACATGGCAGGTCACCCCGACCGCTACGTCTCGGCCGACGTGTCGCTCGACGACGGCTTCATCAACTCCGAGCAGCAGAACCCCATCTGGATCACCCCCGGCCGCGTGGGCAGCATCATCGTGAACAAGCACGGTGAGCGCTTTGTGTGCGAGGGCGTCAACTACGACCTGTTCGGCCGCGCCTGGGACACCTATGACACCGGCCGCCGCGAGTGGCGCAACATCCCCGGCTACGTGATTGTCGACAGCACCTTCAACGGTAGCTTCGGCAACGGCACGCCCACGCTCTCGAGCATGGTCGAATCGGGCGAGTTCCCCGAGTGGATGCATGCGTTCAACACCATGGAGGAACTGGCCGACGGCATGGGCATCGACAAGGAGGGGCTGCTCGCGACCGTCGAGCGCTGGAACGCCATGTGCGAAGAGGGCGTGGATAAGGACTGGTGCCGCGGTGAGAGCACGTGGGATAAGTTCACCACCGGCGACATGAGCCGCGTGGAGTCCGGCGAGCTCAAGAACCCCTCGATGGCGCCGCTGTCCGCCGAGGGTCCCTACTACTGCGTAGAGCTCTACCCCGGCATGCTCGCCACCTCCGGCGGCATCGAGATCAACGGCAACGCCCAGGTCAAGAACGTCCGCGGCGAGGTGATCACGCGCCTGTACGCCGCCTCCAACTGCATCGCCAGCCCCACGGGCCGCGCCTACGCCATCGGCGGCAACGCCATCGCCAACGGCTTCATCGTGGGCTACGTTGCGGCGAACCATATCGCCACGCTCGAACCCTGGGAGTAACAGGCAATCCGGCAGATAAGCACCGTCGACAGCGTTCCATCCCCCGACGACATCCCCCCTTCGGCCCTGCCCGGAGTCCCATGCGGCTCCGGGCAGGGCTTTCGCGTACCGAGTTCTCAACCACGGCGGCGCGTCTCGCAACGTCTCGAATGGCCCGCCGCGTCCCAATAGGGCGGCGACCGCGCGAGTGCGTCAGCCTTTTGGGCCCAGTGTGGCCAAAAACGCGGAACGTGAAAGACAGTAGAAGATTTATATTTTGGGCGACCTGCGGTTTTCTGCTTTGACGTTACCGAGGGACGGCAACGCGGGAGCTACGGGAGGCGGTTTTTCGATTCAGGGAGCCCAAAACGGGGGGGCACCAAGGCGAGGGCGGTCTTCACGATCCAACTTTTTGGACAGCGGGCGGGACTTTTCCTGACACGCGGGCAAAGCGGGGCCGTCATGACGCCGACGCGATGCGAACCCGCGGCTCGAACCTCCGCCCTACAGCGCGGCCAGCAGCCCTTGGCAGCCGGCGTACACGTCGTCCCAAGTCGCCTCGAAGTCGCCGGTGTACCAGGGGTCGGCCACGTCGCGCGCCGACGCCGTCGACGGTGCGACCGGACCGGCTGCCCCGGCGAACTCCATGAGCTTGCGCACCTTGCCCTCGGGGTCCTTGCGAAAGATGCGGTTGAGGTCGCGGACGTTCTCGTCGTCCATTGCGACGAAGAGGTCCCAGCTCTTGTACTCGTCGCGGCGCACCTGACGGGCGGTCTTGCCCACGCAGGCGATGCCGTGCGCCGCGAGCATGCGCCGCGTTCCGGGGTGGACGGGGTTGCCGATCTCCTCGGACGTCGTCGCGCATGAGGCGATGCGGAACTCGTTCGCACGACCCGCCTTCATGGCGAGGTCGCGCATGACGAACTCGGCCATGGGGGAACGGCAGATGTTGCCGTGGCAGACGAACATGATGCGATGGGGCGACATGGAGACCTCTCTCTACGTTGGCCGCGTGCTTCGGTGCCAAACGGTATTTGACCGATATGGACCCGAGCCTTGCGACGCCTTACGGCGTCCACCCTCAAATCACTGCCGTTCGCAGATCAGACGGCTCCGTGAAGCGAATCTAACAGCGCTTTCGACAAGGGTTGCTACCGGCCCGGAAACCGCAAACTGTCACGATTGCTTCACGGTATCGTTTCCACCATACCACAACCACATCCGCACCTCCCGACAGTGCCGCATCATGGTTGCATTCCATCTGAATGCACGACCACGCAAGGACTACGATCTCCAATCTGTGGTCTTTGTTGGCCTGCCGAAAAACTGCGACTACAATGGAAGCGAGTTCATACGGACGCTTGCGACTGTCTTTTCCCTTGACACCGGCGTCGCAGAGAAGATGGCCGCACTCGAGCGCGGGCTCGGACCAGAACTCGCGCGGGAGTTCAGAGGGGATGCCGAAACCATGGGCAGCTTGGAAGAATGGGCGATAGAGACGGGAATTGCACGCGGCATGGAGCAAGGAGTCGAGCAGGGAACGCGCAAACGCTGTTGGCGTCGATTCGTAGCCTGACACACAACCTGTCGCTCTCCATCGAGCAGGCCATGGACGCCCTCGACGTGCCCGTGGCGGAGAGGGACCGCTACCGCGCCCTGCTCGCAGGCGACGGCGCCGCATCGTGACGCAGGAGGCCCGTCCATGAAGGAGGCTCGACCATGAAAGCGCTGCTCATCGTCGACGTGCAAAACGACTTCTGCCCGGGCGGGGCGCTCGCCGTGGCCGGGGGCGACGAGATCGTCCCCGTCGTCAACGGGCTCATCGCCGCGTTCTCCGACGCGGGCCTGCCCGTCGTCGCCACGCAGGACTGGCACCCCGCCGGGCATTGCAGCTTCGTCTCGTCCCACCCCGGCCACGCGGTGGGCGACGTCGTGACGCTGCCCAAGAGCAAGACGCAGCTCATCCAAATCCTCTGGCCCGACCACTGCGTCCAGGGCACCCGCGGCGCCGAGCTGCATCCCGACCTCGACGCGTCCCGCATCGACCACATCGTGCGCAAGGGCTGCGACCCCCAACGCGACTCGTACTCGGCGTTCTTCGACAACGACCACGCCAGCGCGACCGACCTGGACGCCTGGCTGCGCGGGCGCGGCGTCGACGAGCTCGTCGTGTGCGGCCTCGCCTGCGACTACTGCGTCAAGTACACCGCCCTCGACGCGCGGGCACTGCGCTACCGGGTGACGCTGCCGCTCGCGGCGACGCGCGCCGTGGAGGCGGCCCCGGGAGACGGGGTGCGCACCGTGGAGGAGATGCGGCGCGCCGGGATCGAGGTCGTCTAGACGGCCGGCAGGGCGATTCCCGACGGCCCCCACCGGCTACCTCAGCCCTTCTGCTGGGCAAGCCGGTCGACCATGTCGATGAGCTGTTGCTTGGAGTGGATGTACAGCTTGGCGTAGATGTTCTTCACATGCACGCGCACCGTGTTCTCGCTGATGCAGAGCTTGTCGGCGATGCTCACGCGCGTGTTGCCGCGCGCGAGCAGGTCGAGCACCTCGGCCTCGCGCGCCGAGAGGCCGTGGCGGCGCACCAGGGTCGCGCAGGCGCCCGCGATGGGGTCGGCGC
>DBEYOB010000024.1:0-9965 GCA_048173955.1 Coriobacteriales bacterium | reverse complement strand
CTCGAGGGCCGCGGCGCGGGGGATGCCGGCGGCCGCGGCCGCGACGCCCGGGGTTGCCAGCAGGTCGTCGACGCGGGGCAGCGCGCGCAGGGCGGCGCGCAGCGGCCCGTCGGTGGTCTGGGTCATGTTCGGGCTCCTCCTGTTCGGGCTCCTCCTCGCCGGGCGTCTACCGCAGGACCACGACGTCGTCGGCGCCGAGCGTGGCGTCGACCGTCGCCGGCATGGTGCCCGCCTCCCCGACGCAGAGCCTGTCGCGCAGCTTGTAGAAGTCGAGGCACGTGCCGCACGACTCGAGCTTCACGCCGCGCTCGGCCAGAAGCTTCAGGTCATCGATGACCGGCGAGCCCTCACAGGCGAGCTTCACGCCCGCGTTCATCAGGATGATGCGGGCGGGCACCTGCTCGGCGCGCGCCAGGGCGTAGAGGTACTTCTCCATGAGCAGGGCACCCAGCTCGGGGTCGCCGCCGCCCAGGGTGTCGTTCACGATCCACAGCAGCTTCGTCATGATGTGCAGCTCCTTCCGGACGGCGGACGCGTCGTCTTCCGTCCCGCCGTCGCCTATTCGCCCGCGCGCCGCCTCCGACGGCCGCGCGCGGGACCTTCGTCCGCTTTCCGCAGCTTCCCGTATGGTATACCGCCGGGGCCTCCGGGCGTCACAGGAACACCGTCACCTCGGAATCGCCCGCAACGAACGTGCCGATGCGCGCCGCCGCGGGAGCGCCGGCCGCCCGCAGCTCCGCCTCGAACGCGTCCGCGGCGCCCGGGTCGACGGCGACGAGCAGGCCTCCCGAGGTCTGGGGGTCGGCCAGGACGTTCCATGCCGTGCGCGCCCGCTCCTCGAAGGCGCCCGGGCCCTCCGAAGGCGACGCCTCCCCGCCTGCAGGCGATGCGGCCGGCACGACGCGCGCGAACCCCTCCGCCCACGCGCGCACGTCGCGCGTCTTGCCGGGGCAGACGCCCCGGGCGGCGAGGTCGAGCGCCCCGTCGATGAGCGGCAGCCCGCCGAAGTCGATCTCGAGGCCGCACCCGCTCGAGGCGCACATCTCGTGCGCATGGCCGAGCAGGCCGAACCCGGTCACATCGGTGCAGGCGTGGACGGCGCCCCGCCCGGCAAACGAGCGCACCGGGGCGGCGGCCGCGGCGTTGAGCGTCGCCATGAGCTCGACGGCGGGGGCGGCCTCGTCCTCGGTGTAGACGCCCCGCTTGAGGGCGGTGGTCACCAGGCCCGTCCCCAGGGGCTTGGTGAGGAACAGCGCGTCGCCGGGACGCGCCCCGCCGTTCTTCAGCAGCCGCGCCGGGTCTACGACGCCCATCACGCACAGACCGAACTTGGGCTCCTCGTCCTCGACCGTGTGGCCGCCCGCCACCAGGGCGCCCGAGCGCGCGACCACGTCCGCCGAGCCGCGCAGCACGGCGGCCGCGACGTCGAGGCCGAGCGCGCGGGGGAACGCCATGAGGTTCAGGCACACCCGCGGCTCGCCGCCCATGGCGTAGACGTCCGACAGGGCGTTCGCCGCCGCGATGCGGCCGAAGTCGTACGGGTCGTCGACGATTGGCGTGAAGAAGTCCACGGTCAGCACGCAGGCGAGGTCGTCCGTCAGGCGGAACACCGCCGCATCGTCGGCCGACTCGGCCCCCACGAGCAGGTCGCGCGGGTCGGCGGCGCCGAAGGCGGCCGCCATGCCAGCGAGGCAAGCCGCCGCCCCGGGAGACGGCGCGGCGGACCCGACGGACGGTTGCGCGTCGGGAGCAAACGGTTGCGCTCCGGAAAGGGACGGCTGCGGACCGGAAGCGGACAACGGAGCGCCGAGAACGTCGGCACCCGCTATGGCAAGGAGCTGCGAGAGGTCGCCCGGACCCCACTTGGCGGCTCAACCGGCCTTGCTCGAGAGCTGGGTGAGCCTGATGCGCTCGCCCGCCACCTCCTGGGCAGGACGCGGGGCGCAGCAGGCGCACCCTTCGTTCTGCGGCCCGGATGCCGGCGCCCCGGGGGCTTGCGGCCCGGGGGCCCCTCCCCCGCCGTTGCACGTCCGCTCTTCGTCGACCATACCGTCGACCTCCCTTCACGCGCTGCGCCGCGCCGCTGCCCCCACGACAGCGGCCGCCTGGCGCAAAGCTCCGCAAGCGCAGCCTCCGCCGGCGCGGCGCCCCACCGGCGCCACGTCTCACCGGCGCCGCGGCTTCAGTTGACTCCATTATTCTTCCCCGCGCGCAACCCCATCGACCGACGTGGCGGAATCGCGCAAAACACAGAACCCGGCAGATGCCGACGGGAGCGGGGGGCGGCGGTGCCCGGCTTGGCCGGGGCCGGCCGGCGCCAAGGCCGGAAGGGGTCGGGGTCGGCCGGCAGGGGTGTGGTCGGCCGGGGCTGGACCCAGCTGGCAGGGATCGATTCCCGCCCCGCAACCGACGGGAACGCATGCGATGCACGGCGAGTCGCCCATTATCTGAAAAAAGTGCCGTTGCGAACGATTCGCGCGGAGTCGCAAGACCCCTCCTCCGGCCCATCCAGACGCAAATGGTAATTCTGTTTTACATTATTAGAGCTTGTGTTTCTGTTCGCTGTTCAGCTTTCGCATTCTCGCCCTCCCTTACCTCCCCCAAACCGTTCGCAACTCGCATTTTTTCAGACATCGCCGCCGCCCGCGCGCTACTCGTGTGCTACCCACCCACCATCCGCGCGCCACTCGCCACCCGCGCGCCGCCCTGATAAAACGGACCGGTTAGTTTACATAAGACAGCGCAACCGCCCCTCGCAATGCGCAAAACACCGTCCCCGATGCCCGATTTGCTTCGTATAGCACGGTTGCGCAGGGATGCCTACCAGGAAAAACGGCAGATGCGGCATCTCCTGTGCCGCATGCGTCACGCCAGGTCGAAGCCCCATCATATCGACATGCCGACAGAGGAAAAACAGGATTAGGGTTTAAGGGACGGACGGGAGCGGCGGATTGCCACCAACGGACATGCGCAAGGCGGTGCGACGGGATGGGCAGGCAGCGCAGCAATCAAGAACGTGGCAATCGAGGGCGAGGCGGCACCGGCGGCCTGTTCCTGTGCGGTGAAACGGCGTTTGCGTTCTGGCAGGCCTTGCGCACCATGGGGCGCCCGCGCCTCGACCAGCGGACCACCCTGCCCCGCCTTCTCGACAGGCTCGGAATAAAGGCCGTACGGGGCACATCCTCGTTCGGGGGACCGCCCCCGCGCGGGAACCCCTGGCCGCCCATCGTCTCAACCCTGGAGCACGCGAGGACACGCGCCGCGAACAGCCCCAAATTCCCGTCGCATGGCGCCGAAGCCGACGGCCCCGTCCCGCTGCCCTACGCCTCCCCCGCCCATCTGCTCGTCGGATCAAGCTCGGCCCGCCGCAACGCTTCCTCCAAAATCTGCCACATCTGGAACAAGGAAATCCCTCCCTTCGCGTTCGTGCGGATGGGCGAAAACGTGTATCTCAGCCGCCCGGAGTTCGTCTTCGTGCAGCTTGCCCCGCATCTTGGCGCAGCCGAGCTCGCACTCCTTGGATACGAGATGTGCGGTTTCTTCGCCGTGCACCGAGTGGGAATCGCCTACGCGCGGCGCTGCCTCCCCCTCGCGACGGCGGGCAGCCTGCTGCGCTTCCTCGACGGCGTCGCGCCGGGAACGCACGGCCTCCGCGAGACACGTAGGGCCGCACGGCTCGTCGTCGACCATGCGGGGTCCATCGGCGAGGCGGCAACGGTGGCGCTGCTGTGCACCGCGCGGGCGAAAGGGGGCTACGGCATCCCCCTTCCCACGATGAACGCCCCCGTCCCCATCCCGGCGAAGCTTCGGGAGCTGCTCGGCCCCACTCCCCTGATATGCGACGCGTACTGGCCCCGCGCCCGTTTCGCGCTGGAATACGACGGCAGGCTCGACCACGAGGGGGCGGATGCTGTGGCGCGCGACCATGCCCGCGCCAACCGGCTGTCGGCAGCGGGCGTGATTGTCGAAACCATCACCGGACGCGACCTGTTCAACCCGCATGCCTTCGACAAAACCGCCCGTCGGATTGCGCGCCGCATCGGATACGAACTGTTCTCGCTGGATTTCGACACCGACTGGCACAAAAGTCGAGCTGGTCTGCGGGATGCGGTGCTCGGGTTCGCATTCGGCAAAGACGGGTCGGGGCGGGATTTGAAGCGGCCCCTGTCAATACCCCTCGCCGCGCCGCCGTTCAGTTTCTGGTCGAAGTAGGGGGGCCGCCCCGCCGCCCTTGCACGGCAGGCTTGGCGGAGCGGGCCTCGGCGCGGCAGGCCCCGAAGAGGCGGGGGCCTGCACGGCGAAACGCCGGTTGTCTGAAAAAATCACCGTTGCGAACGATTTTTCTAATCCAAGAAACCCTTCCTCCCCCAATCCGGACGCTTTTGGTAAATTACTTTACCGTTTATCGTATTTCGGTTTCCATTCAGCACCCGACGTCCATTTATATCGCCTCCCGAATCGTTCGTAACCTGCAATTCTTCAGACATCGCCCCCGCCCGTCGGTCGTTCGCCCCCGCCCGCCAGACATCCGCCCACGCCGGACCCCCGCGCACCCACCCCCCCGCCCGCCGGGCATCCTCCCTCGTCAGACCGCCCCACCCCGCCGCAGCCGCTCACCCGCTCGATTGGCGCCTTTCGCCCGCAGGTTCGCGGAACCCTACCGCTCATCTCTGAATAGCCACGACCCGCACACATCTTCGACCGGGAAATCCATATGCTCGTGGCTATGGGAATGGCTGCGCTTGCCGCATCTCGGGCGGCCACCTCGGCAGCACAACCAGGGCACGCGGGCACCATGTCGCACCGGCGCCGTCCTCATCGGCACCGCATCGCCGCGACGGCCGCGCGCGGTCGTCTTACGCCTGTGAGCACCGCAGGCCTCGCACTTGCACGCACCCACCTTCGCGTGCACCGCAGGCCCCTCGCGCTGCGAACGGCGGAAGAGCAACACGGAACAGGAGCATAGAGGACAGGAAGGAAGTGCACGATGGAACTCTCACGTAGAGGGCTGTTCAAAGCCGGCGGCGCCACGCTCGCGGCGGGTGCGGCTTTTGAACTCACCTCCAACTCCCCGGCGCTGGCCGCGGCGTCTTCCACGCAGGAGTGGAAGCTCGTCGACACCGAGGAGCGCACGAACATCTGCTGCTACTGCGCAGGCGGCTGCGGCTCGCTGTGCTCGGTGCGCGACGGCGAGCTCATCAACCTCGAGGGCGACCCCGACCACCCCATCAACGAGGGCGGCCTATGCCCCAAGGGCGCCACGATGTTCCAGCTGCGCAACATCGTCGACCCTGCGACCGGCGAGGTCGTCAAGAACCCCGACCGCGTCTCCAAGCCCATGGTGCGCCGTCCCGGCTCGAGCGAGTGGGAGGACATCACCTGGAAGGAGGCGATCCAGGAGATCGCACGCCACGTCAAAGACACCCGCGACGCGACGTTCGTCGAGACCAACGACGACGACCTGACGGTCAACTTCACGCCCGGCATCGCGAGCCTGGGAGGCTCCCAGGAGAACTCCGAGGAGGAGTACCTCATCCTCAAGGCGATGCGCGGCCTGGGCATCGTCGCCATCGACAACCAGGCGCGCGTTTGACACGGCCCCACCGTCGCCGGTCTGGCGGCATCGTTCGGCCGTGGCTCCATGACCACGCACTGGTGTGACTTCCAAAACACCGACGTCATCATGAACATCGGTTCCAACAGCGTCGAGAACCACCCCGTGAGCGCCAAGTGGCTCAACAAGGCCCACGAGAACGGCGCGAAGTGGATCGTCGTCGACCCCCGCTACACGCGCACCGCGGAGATGGCCGACATCTACTGCCCCATCCGCCCGGGCACCGACATCGCCTTCTACGGCGGCCTCTACAACTACATCATCGAGAACGACCTGTGGCAGCACGAGTACGTGCTGAACTACACCAACGCGAGCTACCTGCTCGACCCCGACTTCGAGTTCGACCCGGAGACCGGCCTGTTCTCGGGCTGGGACGAGGAGACCGGCACCTACAGCGCCGCCTCGTGGCACTACCAGGTCGAGGAGGAGGTCGAGTGGGACACCTCCGAGGACGGCGCCTACGCCTGGGCAGTCGCCGACGGCGTGCCCGAGTTCACCCCGCCCGTGAAGGAGGTCCCCAAGCGCGACGAGACGCTCGAGGACCCGATGTGCGTGTGGCAGCAGTTCAAGCAGCACTACTCCCGCTACGACATGGACACCGTGTGCTCCATCTGCGGCATGGACAAGGAGACCCTGGAGCTCGTTTACTCCACCTACGCCTCCACCGGCGCGCCCGACAAGGCCGGCGTCATCCTGTACGCCCTGGGCCAGACCCAGCACACCTACGGCGCCCAGAACACCCGCGCGATGAGCGTGCTGCAGCTTCTGCTCGGCAACGTCGGCATCGCGGGCGGCGGCGTGGCGGCCCTGCGCGGCGAGCCCAACGTCCAGGGCGCCACGGACATGGGCATGCTCGTCAACGAGCTCCCCGGCTACCTCAAGTGGCCCAACACCACCGGCCGCAAGAGCCTGCGCGACTGGCTCGAGGGCGAGACCTACTCCGACGGCTACTACACCAACAAGCCCAAGTTCATGGTCTCCTTCCTCAAGGAGTGGTTCGGCGACAACGCCACCGTCGACAACGACTACGGGTACGACTGGCTGCCCAAGGTTCCCTCCGAGGTGGGCGCGCAGGACTACACCCACATCTCGACGTTCGAGCTCATGAGCTCCGGCGTCATCAAGGGCTACTTCAACTGGGGCATGAACCCGTGCCACTCGGCCCCCAACGCCGGCTTCGCGCGCCGCTCGATGGCCAACCTCGACTGGCTCGTCGTGACCGACCAGGTCCCCACCGAGGCCGCCACGTTCTGGAAGGCCCCCGACATGACCCCGGCCGACATCCAGACCGAGGTCTACTACCTGCCCTGCGCCCTCATCTACGAGAAGCCCGGCACCATCCTCAACTCGGGCCGCTGGATCCAGTGGCGCTACCAGGCCGTCGAGCCGTGGGAGGAGGCCAAGCCCGACTACGAGATCGTCGACCTGCTGTGGCGCGAGATCGTGCGCCTTTACGGCGAGGAGGGCGGCGCCAACCCCGACCCGGTCCTCAACCTCAAGTGGGACTACTACGTCGACGGCAAGATCGACCCGCGTCCGGTCTCCTGGGCGCTCAACGGCTACCGCGTCGACGGCACCGACTGCAACACCACCTCCGACGACCCGCAGGTCGACCTTCTGGCCGGCTACTCCGAGATGGCGGCCGACGGCTCGACCGCCTGCGGCATGTGGATCTACTCGGGCTTCTGGAACAACAGCGACGCCCCGCTCGACCCCTCGCAGCAGCCCATCGGCAGGCGCGACAACGCCGACGAGAGCGGCCTGGGACTCTACTCCAACTGGGCGTTCGCCTGGCCGAACAACCGGCGCATCCTCTACAACCGCGCCTCGGCCGACCCCGAGGGCAAGCCGTGGAACCCCGACAAGGTCCTCGTCGAGTGGACCGGCGACGAGTGGCGCCAGGTCGACGTGGGCGACTTCACCACGGCGAGCAACGGCGAGCCCGTCCCGCCCAACAACAACGCGTTCTTCATGCTCTGGGAGCAGAACGCGCGCCTCGAGAGCTACGGCATGGTCGACGGGCCCCTGCCCGAGCACTACGAGCCCTTCGAGACGCCGCTGTCCGAGAACATCATGAACGGCTCGCTCAACAACCCGACCTTCCTCGGCAAGAACTACGCCTCCACCGGCCACGGCACGGTCGACGAGTACCCGATCGTGGCGACGACATACTCGGTGACCGAGCACTGGCAGACCGGCGGCCAGTCGCGCGCCTGCCCGGCCCTGGTCGAGGCCATGCCCACCCAGTTCATCGAGATCTCCGAGGAACTGGCGGCCGAGAAGGGCATCGCGAGCGGCGACAAGGTCCACGTCTGGAACAACCGCGGCTCCGTCGTCGTGGACGCCGTGGTCACCAAGCGCATGAAGCCGCTCACCGTCAACGGGAAGACGCAGCACCAGATCGGCCTCACGCACCACTACGGCTGGGCCGGCGTCTTCGGCACGAGCGACAGCATGGTGAACGACCTGACCCCCAACGTCGGCGACCCCAACTCGCAGACGCCGGAGTACAAGGCGTTCCTCGTGAACATCGAGAAGGCATAGGGAGGAGAACACCATGGCAGAGCAAGCTATCTACTACGACTCCTCCCTGTGCACCGCATGCAAGGGCTGCCAGGTCGCCTGCAAGTGCTGGAACAACCTGCCCTCGCCCACGGAGCTCAACGCCAACCAGTTCACTGGCACCTACCAGAACCCGCCGGACCTGAACGAGAACACCCGCATCATCATGACCTTCAACGAGATGGAGGGCGGCAGCAAGGGCGTCATGTGGGCGTTCGGCCGCCGCGCGTGCCAGCACTGCAGCGACGCGCCCTGCGCCTCCGTCTGCCCGGCCAACGCGATTCACAAGGACGAGGCCAGCGGCATGGTGACGCTCGACCGCGACCTGTGCATCGGGTGCCAGTACTGCTCGATCGCCTGCCCGTTCGACGTCCCGCGCTACACCAAGCTCGAAGACGGCCTCAAGACGCAGGTCAACAAGTGCACCGGCTGCGTCGACCGCATCGAGCAGGGCCTCTCGCCCGCCTGCGTCACGACCTGCCAGCCCGGCGCCCTCAAGTTCGGGCCGCGCGACGAGATGGTCGCCCTGGCCCACGAGCGCGTCGAGATCCTGAAGGCCCGCGGCTTCGAGAACGCGTGCGTCTACGGCGAGAACGAGATGGGCGGCCTGCACGTCATCCAGGTCCTCAAGTACGGCGTCGAGGCGCACGGCCAGGTCGTCGACCCCAAGGTCAGCCCGCTCGTCGAGATCATCAAGCTCATGAAGCCGATCACCGGCGTCGTCTCGGCCGCGGCGCTGCTCGCCTGCGCCGCCATGTTCGGCCTCGCCTCGGGCTACAAGCGCGACGAGCGCGTCTACAACCCCGAGACGGGCGACACCCTGTCGGTGAACACCGGCGAGGTGCTCAAGCACGGCGACGGGTTCGACGACGAGTCCGTCAAAGACCACATCGTTGACGCGGTCAAGGGGTTCTCCAAGAAGGGGGGCAGCGATGAGTAGCGACGCGTACAAGCCCACGGCAGCAAACGCCGCCAAGAACGAGGCGTTCCTCGAGGAGCGCAAGAAGAGCGGCACCACCGTCTACATCCAGCGCCATTCTCTGCAGGCGCGCATCACCCACGGCGTCACCGTGGTCGCATGCCTGCTGCTCGTCTTGAGCGGGCTGTTCGTGTTCGTGCCGCCGCTCGCGCAGCTGGCCGGACCCGACGTCACGTTCGCCCTGCGCATGGCGCACCGCGTCGTCGGCATCGTCTTCGTGGTGGTGCCGCTGGTCAGCGCGATCATCGCCCCCAAGGGCGCCTGGCACATCTTCAAGGAGGACTTCTTCACGAAGTGGGACAAGGACGACCGCAAGTGGATCGTGCTGTTCCTCCCCTACCTGTTCCTCGCCAAGCACATGCACATGCCCGACCAGAGCCAGAACAAGAGCGGCCAGCGCTTCGCCGACGGTATGCTCCTGCTCTTCGGCATCGAGATGGGCGTGACCGGCGTCGTGCTGCTGCTCGGCTCGACGGTCTTCGAGCTCGGCCCGGTGGCCCACGCCGGGTGGCTGCTCGCCCACGACATCGGCTTCTTCGTGATCTGCGTGTTCGGCATGATGCACATCTTCATGGGCTCCGGCCTGTGGCAGCCCTACCGCGGCTGCGGCAAGCTCATGTTCGGCAGCGGCCGCATCGAGGAGTCCATCGCCCTGTACCACTGGGGCCACTGGGCACGCAAGGAACTCGAGAGCGGCGAGAACGTCGTCGTCGAGAAGAAGTAGGGAGGCGCGCCCCGCGCCGCCGTCCCATGCCCCCGCCGCGCCCGCCCGGTGCGGCGGGGCCGCGGCAAGGTGGGCCGATGCCGCCC
>DBEYOB010000023.1:0-2154 GCA_048173955.1 Coriobacteriales bacterium | reverse complement strand
GCAAGGGGTCGGAAACCTTCCTGGGGCAGTTTCCAAGTGACGGGTTTGGGCGTGTCGCGTTACCTTTTTCGTCGTAGTGTACGATTTATCTATTTTGATAATAGCGGCTGATTGTAATGCTGGCCAGGGCGCACTTTGTTTACCAGGTGCTTTGTTTTTTCGACGCCAGCGGTGGTGCTTGGGCTCCGTTGCGGGGCGGTCAAAACGGATGGCAAAACCGAAGTTCGGATCCAATGAATCGTACACAGCGGCGAAAAAGGTAGGCTGACACCGCGTTACCTGTCACGCGAGGCCTGCCGGGAGCTTCGGCCGCGGCAAGTCGCCGCATCGACGGGCCCCGTACGGCCCTCCGTACGGCGTCCCGCATGCCGCATCGTGCCCCCTGCTCATCCTTCAGATGAACATGTCTCATGAGACACTTTTGAGATGTGAGCGGTTTTCATGCAAGCACCTGATACCATACTCCAATCTTCACCAATACCCGAGGAACGCGAGGCATTGTCCATGCGCAACATCCATCAGCGATACATCACCGAGGAGTTCGACGACAAGGGCCGCCTGGTCAAGTTCCGCGCTCACGCTCCCGAGTATTTCAACTACGCGCACGACGTCATAGACGACATCGGCGTCAACGACCCGACGCGCCGCGCGATGATCTGGTGCAACCCCGAGGGCGAGGAGCACGCCTTCACCTTCGCCGACCTCATGGAGCTGTCGGACAAGGCGGCGAACTTCTTGGCCTCTCAGGGTGTCGACCGCGGCGACAAGGTGATCGTTATCCTGCGCCGCCACTACTCGTTCTGGGTCACGGCCCTGGCGCTGCACAAGATCGGCGCCGTCGCCGTGCCGGCGACCTTCATGCTCAAGGAGCACGACCTGGACTACCGCATCAAGGCGAGCGGCGCGAAGGCGCTCGTCGTGACGTCGGTGGGCGACATCGCGCGCGTCGTCGACAACGTGATGGGCAACGCGGGTAAACCGGGCTTCGAGCACCTCGACGGGGTGAAGCTGTTCCTGATGAACGGCGCCCAGTACGACATCAAGGGTTGCGGCGGCACGCAGTGCGACGAACGCCTGACCGGAGCCGCGCTGTCGGGCGCGCAGGGCGTGTTCGCCGCCGGCTGCGCACGTCCTGGGTGGATCGACTACAACACCGGCGTGCGCAATGCGCCCGCGGGCTGGGAGCGCCGGCCCATCAGGGCGAGCGACCCCATGCTCATGTACTTCACGAGTGGCACGAGCGGCGAGCCCAAGATGGCCCTGCACGACTACAGCTACCCGCTCGGCCACATCACGACCGCCAAGTACTGGCACGGGGTCGAGGCGGACGGCGTGCACTTCACCATCGCCGACTCGGGCTGGGCGAAGACCGCCTGGGGCAAGTTCTACGGCCAGTGGTTCATGGAAGGTTGCCAGCTCGTCTACGACTTCGACCGCTTCCACGCGGGGGAGATTCTCGGGCTGGTGGGCAAGCACCGCCTCACGACGTTCTGCTGCCCGCCCACGATGTACCGCATGATGTCGCTCGAGGACGTCGACTCTTACGACCTGTCGTCGGTGAGGCGCTTCACCACCGCCGGCGAGGCGCTCAACCCCGACCTGTTCGAGTTCTGGAAGAAGCACACCGGCAAGGAGATCTTCGAGGGGTTCGGCCAGACCGAAAGCCCCGTCATCGTGGCGAACATGGTGGGCTCGACCCCGCGGCCGGGCTCGATGGGCCGCCCCGTCCCCTTCGCCAACATCGAGATCCAGCGCCCCGACGGTAGCCGGTGCGACCCTGGCGAGGAGGGCGAGATCTGCATCGAGTGTAACCCGCGCCCGGTCGGCATCGTGTGCGAGTACTATCTGAACCCCGAGAAGACGGAGGAGGCGTTCCGCGGCGGCTGGTACCACACCGGCGACGTGGCCTGGGTCGACGAGGACGGCTACTTCTGGTACGTGGGCCGCAACGACGACGTCATCAAGTCGAGCGGCTACCGCATCGGCCCCTTCGAGATCGAGAGCGTCCTTCTGCAGCACGGCGCGGTGCGCGAGTGCGCCGTGACCGGGGTGCCCGACCCGGTCAGGGGCAAGGCCGTCAAGGCCACCGTGGTGCTCGCCGAGGGCTTCTCCCCCTCCGAGCCGCTCACCCGCGAGCTGCAGGCCTGGGTGAAG